>DAOTZP010000043.1:0-1610 GCA_034434265.1 Anaerolineales bacterium
CAAGTTCGTTTTACACAGTCGGTCAGGAAGTGGGCTTGATGTTAATGCCTGAAAATACGCTTGTGTTGAAAAAGGACTAGCCGCCATGCTTCAAAAACTGCGCGAAAACAAATCCTTGCAGGGCACGCTGCTTGCGCTCCCAACCACTTTGTGGCTGTTTGTGCTGCTGATTATTCCCTTGTTCCTCACTTTGGTGGTCAGCTTTGGCAGGCGCAGCCCCGATGGCGATGTGATTTTTACGTTTACGCTGGATAATTACATCCGCCTGTTTGGGTACAGCACAAAATGTGAAGGCGGACAGCCTTCGTGCTTTGACCCGTTATATGTGCAAATTTTGCTGCGTTCGCTTTCATTGGCGTTTAACACCACGCTGATTGTAATTGCAATGGCTTATCCGCTTGCGTATTTTATTGCCCGCTCACACCCGCGCCGCCGCAATACCTTTTTGTTCATGGTTCTCATTCCATTGTGGACGAATTTCGTCATCCGCGTATATGCGTGGATGATGCTGCTCCGCAAGGAAGGCGCGATTAATATTATTCTGGGAACGGTTGCAGGCTGGTTGGGCATTGATTTTGTGCCGCTTGAATTGCTATACACTCCGGGCGCGGTGCTGGTTGGCATGGTGTATGAATTTTTGCCGTTCATGATTTTGCCCATTTATACGTCTTTGGAAAAAATTGACAACTCGTTGTACGAAGCGGCTGCCGATTTGGGCGCAAACCCGCTGCGTACTTTTTTGCGCGTTACGCTTCCTTTATCCATGCCGGGCGTTGTGGCAGGCACAATTCTTGTATTTATTCCGGTGATGGGAACGTTCATCGTATCCGATATTCTCGGCGGCCGTCAGGTCATTTTGGTTGGCAATTTGATTCAGCGCCAGTTCCTTGATGCGCGCGACCCAGCCTTTGGCTCTGCGGCATCTTTAATCCTCATGGTAATGACGCTCATTGTGACATATTTCTACACCCGCAAGTTTGGTTTTGGAGAGGAGATTGTCGCTGCATGAACCCGTATAAACGCTCACCGTTTGTGATTGCCGCAACCTTTCTGGTGTACTTCTTTCTTTATGCGCCAATTGTCGGCTTGGTTTTATATTCCTTCAACGCTTCGCGCGCCAATGTCACTTTTGAAGGGTTTATTACCCAGTACAGCGACCGCGTGGTGATGGATGGCAGCATGGTTGTTTCCAGCCCGTGCGGACCGTTTCACTGGTATTGCGACCTTTCCAAAAACCGGGACGTAATGGAAGCGGCAGGAAATACGCTGACCATTGCGATTACCGCGACAGTGATTGCAACCACCATTGGAACAATGTCCGCGATTGCTTTGCAAAGATACGACTTCAAACTTAAGCCCTTTTCGCAGTTGTCGCTTTACATCCCCATCGTCATTCCTGAAATTGTGATGGGCATCGGCGCGCTGACCTTGTTCAGCCAATTATTCGGGTGGATTAATTCCACATTTGCCTTAAGCGGCGACGCGCGTCTTTCGCTGGGCATGGCAACGGTGACAATCAGTCACATTGCGTTTATGGTGCCATTCGTCACGCTGGTTGTACAGGCGCGCCTGCAAGGGTTTGATAAATCCTATGAAGAGGCGGCAATGGA
>DAOTZP010000044.1:0-6735 GCA_034434265.1 Anaerolineales bacterium
AGAAAAAAGAAATCTTGCTGAATAATATCTACGGCGTGGACATTGACGCGCAAGCCGTTGAAGTGACAAAGTTATCTTTGCTGCTCAAAGTGTTGGAAAACGCCAGCGGACAATTAGACTTGGGCATGGAAAGAGTATTGCCCGAATTTATCTGAAAAAGTTTTCCAAGCGGTTGTTGATACTCACGTTTTAATTTTTCAAAAAACAGACAACGGCATTCAAGATGATGATGAAATACCCGTTGACTTTATGAAGAACAAACATGTTGCAAAAGGACATGTTCTTATTGGAAAATTTATTCCCAAAAACGGAGATGTAATAAATATCGTTGCAGACCAACAAGCACAAATGCTATTCAGAAAAATTCTAGGCATGTCCACTGACTTGCAAAATTTATTTAGTGTTTACAATGGCATCAAGCCTTTTGAAATTGGAAAAGGAACTCCCCCGCAAACCGAAAAGATAGCAAAGGAACAGCCGTATGTCGTTGAAGGAGATAAACCGAACAAAGACAAAAATTGGAAGCCTTTATTGCGCGGTTCACTAATTCAACGTTATATAAATTTATGGAATTATGATTATTGGGTGTTATATGGTGAATGGTTGGCTGCTCCACGCGACCCGAAAATTTTTGAAGCCCCCCAAAAAATAATGGTTAGACAAACTGGGGATTCAATAATTGCCACCATAATCGAAGCGGGTTTCGTTGCGCGAAATAATATGCACATAATATTAGCAAAAAGCGAACTTTACAAACTTGAATACCTACTCGGCATAATGAATTCAAAACTTATAGATTTTGCTTATAGGTTTATCAATCCAGAAAAAGGTGAAGCACTTGTGGAAGTTAAGAAAAAACACGTTGAGAAACTTCCTGTTCGCACAATCAACTTCTCCAATCCCGCCGAAAAAGCCCAGCACGACAAAATGGTTGCGCTGGTGGAACAAATGCTCTCGGCGCACAAAGCCCTAGCCGCCACTCAAAGCCCCGCCGAAAAGGAAAGAATACAGCGTCAAATCGAAGCCACCGACAGGGCGATTGACTCCCTTGTCTATGAGTTATACGGCTTGACCGAAGAAGAAATAAGGATTGTGGAGGAGAATTGAAGAACAAAAAGACTCTGACCTCCGCCAGAGTCTTTTTCAATCTTCAAAATCTCCAATCTCCAATTACCATTTACCAATTACGCTCTTTTGAGCATTTCATCCGTCACCTGGTCCAACTTCAAACTGATAATCTGACTCGCCGAATCCTTGCCCATCGTCACGCCGTAGATGATGTCCGCCGCCTGCACGGTGTTGCGGTTATGGGTGATGATGATAAACTGCGTGTCTTTGCTCAAATCAATCAGCAAATCGCGGAAGCGTCCCACGTTGGCTTCGTCCAGCATGGCGTCCACTTCGTCCATCACGCACACGGGAGTCGGCGAGACTTTCAGCAGCGCGAACACTAAAGCAATCGCGGTCAAACTTCTTTCACCGCCGGAGAGCATGGAGAGTCCCTGCTCGCGCCTGCCCGGCAAACGCGCTTCAATTTCGATGCCCGTCGTCACCAAATTTTCGGGGTCGGTCAAAGCCAATCTTGCCGAGCCGCCGCCGAACAAACGCACAAAGGTCTCGCGGAATTGTTTATCCACCGCGTCAAACGTGCGCGAAAAT
The DNA here is from genome assembly GCA_034434265.1 of Anaerolineales bacterium. Taxonomy (GTDB): domain Bacteria; phylum Chloroflexota; class Anaerolineae; order Anaerolineales; family Villigracilaceae; genus Villigracilis. The sequence goes on from DAOTZP010000044.1 coordinate 1,660, forward strand.
TCCTTGATGGTGATTTCATCCAGTTCCGCCACCACCTGACGCAAATCCGCTTCGGCTTTTTTCAAATCTTCCACTTGAGTTTTCATAAACTCATAGCGTTCTTTCTCCTGCTCAAACTCGGTCTTTGCATCGGGGTTGATGGGACCCATGCGGCGCAATTGCGCGCGGTGATGATTCAACTGCTCTTCAATTTCGGGCGCGAGTTCGGTCACAACTGGCAACTGCTCCACCATGCCGTCCAGCGGCAGCGGCACAGGTCCCGAAACATCGGCGGCATATTCAAACATCACCAAGCCAAAATCATCGGTAATCTTTTGGCGCAAATTTTCCAACGCCTCCTGCTTGCGCGTCTGCTCCAATTGCACCTGTCCCAGCGAACGCTCCGCTAATGCCAAGCCTTTTTGCGCGTTGGCTTCGGCTTCCTGCAAACGCGCTTCTTCCTGCTCCGCCATTTCCAAATCTTTTTCGGCGGGTTCAATCAACACGCGCATTTCTTCAATCTGCGCGTGCAAGCCGCTTTCGCTTTCGCGCAGGCGCGCCTTCTCGTTATCCAACCCGTTCAACGCATGTTGAATTTCCTGCAAACGAGCCGCCAGTTCCACGCGGCGTGAATCGAGGCGCGTGATTTCCTTTGCGCGTTCCTCTTTCTTCGCCTCCGCGCCCGCCGCGCTTTGCTCCGCCACCGCCACGCGCGTCGTCCAATACGCGACCTGCTCCTGCAATTCATCGGCGGCGAGTTCATTCAACTTTGCGGATGCGTCTTTCAACTGTGATTGAAATTCCGCCGCGCGGTTTTCCACTTCGGTCTGCGACTCGCTGATTCTGCGCTGATTGGATTCCGCCTCTGCCATTTCCGACTCAAACTGCGCCAGTTGATTCTTCTGCCATTCGAGTTGACGCTGCGCGGCTTCGGACTCCAATCCAGCCTGCTGCTCCGTCTCCTGCATTTCGCCAAGCCTTACCCTTGCCTCCCTCGCGTCCATCTCATATTGAGATAACTCGCGCTGCGCCTCGCCAAGTTGATTCGATAAACGCTCCACCAATTCATTGGATTGATTCAACCCCGCGAGAATTTCGCCCAGCGACGTTTCCAATTCACGCTTGCGGCGCGACCTTCCCAGCGTGGAGGAAGAAGCCGTCTTTCCAGCGATAATCAATCCATCCCCGCGAAACACCTCGCCGCGCAGAGTCACCACCCGCGCGTGATTCGGCAAGCCCTTGAGAATCTCCCGCGCCGCGTTTCTATCTTTGACAATCAGCGTTTGCCCCAACATCAAACGCACCGCGCCGCGCAATTCTTCGGGCGCGTTCACCAATTCAGAGGCAATACCAATAAAGCCGTCAGAGACTTCCAAAGTCTTAAAGACTTCGGAAGTCTGGGAAGTCTGGGTTATCGGCAGCAGCGCCGCGCGGCCCGCATCATCGCTTTCGAGCAAGGTCAGCGCGTTTTCCAGTTGATTTTCGTCCAGCAGCACCGCGTCAAGCGTATCGCCCAATGCGGCGGCGATGGCGGTTTCCAATTCAGCGGGGACGTCAAGCGCCGCGCTCAACGCGCCGCGCGCCGAAAGTTTCGATTGCCGCGCGGCATCCAAAAGATAACGCGCGCCTTCGGCATACCCCGCCAGCGATTGCTCCGATTGTTCCAGCACTTCCAGTTGCGCCTTGTAACGCGAATAGTCAGACTCCTGCCGCGTGCGAATCTCCAATGCGGCGCGGCGCTCCGCGTCTATCGCTTCCACCTCGCGCTTTTTCGCGGCGGCTTTTTCTTCCGCCCCCAGCAAAGCGGATTGCGCCTCTTCACGCGCCTGCTTGGCAGATTCATACTGCGCCTTCGATTTCGCCAGCGCGGCTTCGCCATCCGCGATTGCTTTTTTCGTTTGCTCGATGCGTTGATTTTGCGCCTCAATCCGCGATTTGAGTTCATCCAGACGGGCATTATTCTCCGCCCGCTGTTGACTCAACGCCTCAATTTGTTCGCGGATTTGCGCCAATTGTTCTTCCAACGCCGAGCGTTCTGCGTTGCGGTTTGCAAGTTGCAGGTTGCAAGCCTCCAATTGACGCTTTGATTCTTCCAATTCGCTTTGAACGCGGAGAATATCCTGCTCCGATTCGTGAAAACGGTCATTGGCAAGGTGCAGGTCGTTGATGTTTGACTCTTGGTCGGAGAGAATCGCCGCTTGCGAGTTGGTCAAGGCGCGGCGGCGTTCTTCCAACACCGCCAGTTCGCGGCTGATGGATTCGCGCTGGTTGTGCAACTCGGCGGATTGCCTGTGCCAGTTGTTGAGTTGCGCGCGCAAGCCGGAAAGCCGCTCACGGAAGGACATATATTCCGCCTGCGCTTTTTCATGCGCTTCGCGCGCTTCCACCACGCGGGCTTCCTGCATTCGCACGGCTTCGCGGATGTCGGTTAAGTCTTTTTGCGAACGATGCCAGTGATAGCCGTACCACTCGCGCAGAATCAATTTCATATCCGCCTGGGCGCGGGCAAATTCAATGGCGCGTTTCGCCTGACGTTCCAAACTCCGCAAGCGCGGTTCCAGTTCCGCCATGATGTCCAACACGCGCTCCAAATTATGCTGGGTGGTTTCAAGTCGTTTCAGCGCGTCTTCGCGGCGGGAACGATACAAGCCCACGCCTGCGGCTTCTTCAAACAGGCGGCGGCGGTCATCGGCTTTAAGCGCGAGCGAAGCGTCCACAAGTCCCTGACCGAGAATGGTGTAGGTGCGCTCGCTCAAGCCCGCCTGCGCCAGCAGTTCGTTCATCTCGCGCAAGCGGACCTGCTGCCCGTTGACGAGGTATTCGTTATGCCCGTCACGGTGGGCAATGCGTGAAAGCGCGACTTCTGAAAAATCAACCGGCAGCCATTGGTCGGTGTTGTCGAACGTGATGGTGGCTTGCGCCATGCCTGCGCGGGCGCGATGTTCCGAACCGGCGAAAATCATGTCTTCGGTTTTCTTGCCGCGCAGCAGCGTGTAGGACTGTTCACCAAGAACCCAGCGGAGCGAATCCGCGATGTTGGACTTGCCGGAGCCGTTGGGTCCGACAATGGCGGTAATGCCCGCAGCAAATTCAAAGACCGTGCGGGATGCGAATGTTTTGTAACCTTGCAGTTCGAGAGATTTGAGACGGAGAGGCATGGAGGATTAGAGATTAGAGATTAGAGGATTAGAGATTAGAGGATTAGAAGATTAGAGATTAGAGGATTAGAGATTAGAGGATTAGAAAACACACAACTATTTATCTAATCCTCTATTCATCTATTTATCTAATCTTCTCTCTACTCTATCAATCCCAAATTTTTCAGCGCGTCATGCGCGGCGGCGTGTTGGGCAAGGCTTTTGCTGGTGCCTGTTCCGCGCCCTTTGATTTCGCCTTGAATGGAGACTTCCACTTCAAAACAGCGGCGTGTTCGGGTCCCGTTTTGTTGACGACCTGATAATGCGGCGCCCCCTGCCTGTTTGCCTGCGTGTGTTCTTGCAGCATACTTTTGTAATCGTATGTTTCGCTGACAATAGAGTCGCGCACTTCGTCCAGCATGGGAGTGACAAATTTTTCCACCGCGCTCAATCCCAGCCCTTCGTCAAGATACATCGCGCCGACAAGCGCCTCGAAGGTGGAACCAAGCAGGCTGTCGCGGTCTTTTCCGCCTGTAGCCGATTCGCCGCGTCCGAGCCGCAAGGCGCGACCCAAATCCAGTTTGCGCGCAAACTTGGCGAGGTGGTCATTCCGCACCAGCGCGGAGCGAATTTTGGTCAAGTTTCCTTCGGACATTTCGGGGTAGCGGGCAAAAACCCACGCGCCAACGACAAAATCCAACACTGCGTCGCCAAGAAATTCGAGGCGCTCGTTATCTTCCGTTGTTTGCGAATGTTCATTCACATAGGAGCTGTGCGTCATGGCGCGCACAAGCAGATATAAATTGGAAAAATTCAAGCCAAGCCTTTGGCTGAGCTCTTCAGCGGATTCAATATTCCGCGAGTCAGAATCAGACATGGGGGAACCTCCCGGAACTCAGGGAGCGCCAAACCCTGTGTTACAGGGTCTCGCGTTCCATCAGTTCCAAATCCATTTTTTTTAGCGGGCTGAATTGTAACCTGAATCTCAAACGGGCAGGATTTTTTAAGATAAAATCGGGTTTATTGTGGAGGCTTAATGACCGAAATCAGCAATGAAACCCGTTTTTTACATGCCGTAGAGCTCGGGCTTGGAGCATGGCAATGGGGAGACCGCGTTTTTTGGGGATATGGGCAAACCTATACCGACAAAGACATTCGTGAAACGTTTGATATTTCGCTCAGACTTGGGATTCGGTTTGTGGATACTGCTGAAATCTACGGGCAGGGATATTCAGAAAGGCTGTTGGGAAAGTTTCTAAAAGAAACCGGGCAACCTGTTCTGGTGGCAACAAAGTATTTTCCATATCCATGGCGAATAAGCAAACGCTCAATTGCGCGCGCGCTTAAACGCAGCCTGGACCGTCTTGGGATAGGAGCGGCGGACTTGTATCAAATTCATTGGCCCAGTCCATTGATGAACCCGGAACTCATGATGGAAGGGCTGGTTGAATGCGTGGAACGCGGCTGGGCGCGCGCTGTGGGTGTGTCCAATTTTGATGAGCGTAAAATGATACGGGCTTACACAACTTTGATGCGGTATGGGATTCCCCTTGCGTCAAATCAAGTCCACTATAGTTTATTGCGCCGCGATGTGGAAAAAAACGGCACGCTTGCCCGCTGCAAAGAACTTGGCGTCCGCTTAATTGCTTATTCTCCCTTGGAGATGGGGTTGTTAACAGGAAAATATTCCACGCAAAATCCCCCTGCGGGGATTCGCGCAACACAATACGGCGAAATGCTCAAGCGCATCCCTCCCTTGATTCAACTGATGCAAGAGATTGCCCATAATCACGGAAACAAAACCGTTTCGCAAGTCGCCTTAAATTGGCTGATTTGCAAAGGCGCACTGCCGATACCCGGCGCAAAAAACATCACCCAGGCGGAACAAAATGCGGGCGGCACAGGCTGGCGGTTGAGTGAAGATGAAGTCGCGCAGTTGGATGAAATGTCGGATGAAGTT
>DAOTZP010000045.1:0-4735 GCA_034434265.1 Anaerolineales bacterium
AGGAAAAGCCGCAGGTGGCTGCCTTCATCGGCTTCTACCTCAGCCAGTTGGATGACAACATCCTCGATGTCGGCTACTTCCCCGCTCCCCGAAATGAATACTACGCCGCCTGGGGCGCTTGGTATCTGGCTGAACTCGGTCGCCAATAATCTCCTCCCATTTCATCGGGCTGGCTCTTCTCTGCAGGGAGAGCCAGCCCACCCTTGTCCCTCTGCAAAATTTTCGGCTTTTTCGTTGAAATGGGGAAAAAGCGGGCAATTTTGCAGCACACTATACAGAAAAAACTATGACTACTGAAACTTCCTCTCTTCCCGTCAGTTCCGCCACCCCAAGCTGGGCGGCGCAGTTGCGCAAAAAAACACGCTGGGGCGAAGGCGCGATTGAAGCCTCGCTTTTTGTGGTTGGCTTTCTGACAATCTTCATTACGCTGGCGATTACCATCGTCCTGGGCGACCAGGCGCTTTTGTTCTTTGCGGAGCCGGAAGTTAGTTTACAGGAATTCTTCCTGACCACCTCATGGCAGCCGCAAATTGGCGATTTTGGCATTTGGGCGCTGGTAAGCGCCACCCTGACCACGAGCGCCATTGCCATTCTGGTCGCCTTGCCGCTTGGGTTAAGCGCCGCCATTTATCTCAGCGAATACGCCAAACCGCGCGCGCGGGCTATCCTTAAGCCCATTCTGGAAACGCTGGCGGGCATTCCCACTGTTGTGTACGGTTATTTTGCCTTGCTCTTTATTTCCCCCATCGTCCGCAATCTGTTTGGGGTGGAAAAAGTGGGCGTTTACAACATGCTCTCCGCCGGGCTGGTGATGGGCATTATGATTTTGCCGCTGATTGCTTCCATTAGCGAAGACGCCCTCAGCGCCGTGCCGAACTCTTTGCGCGAAGGCGCATACGCGATGGGCGCGACCAAATTTGAGGTCAGCACGCAAGTATTGGTGCCTGCCGCCTTTTCGGGCGTTGGCGCAGCAGTTATTGTGGGCATTTCCCGCGCTGTAGGTGAAACCATGATTGTGGCGATTGCCTCCGGCGCAGGTCCAAAATTCACCTTCAACCCGCTGGACGCCGCCGAAACCATGACCGGTCACATCGCCCGCATCAGCGGCGGCGACCTGCCATACGGAACGATTGACTACACCAGCCTGTTTGCGATTGCGCTGATGTTATTCCTGCTCACCCTCGCGCTTAATCTCATCAGCCAATGGATTATCGCCAGATTCCGCGAGCAGTATGAATAACCGATTCGCAAGAGTGCCCCGTTTGCGGAGAATTGACCTATGAGTCGTTACGCTTACCCTGAAAAAAATGACCTCGACCGCTTTATTGCGGCGCGCTATCGCACAGCATGGGTTTGGGAACTGTTGTTCTTTTCCTCTTTGCTGATTGCGCTTATCGCTCTGACTGCCCTGTTCGCAAGCGTCATTGATGATTCTTTTGGCTATGTCGCCTACGAATACAAAAAAGACCCGGCAACCATCAGCGCCAAGCCTTTGGAAGAACTGAACAAAGAAGAACTGATTGCCATATTGCAAACCAATCTTTCCAGAGGCGCTTACGGCAAACTGGACAACGAAAAGCCGATGGAAACGCGCAGCGAAGGCGAACTGTATAACCTGATTATCGAGCGCATCATTCAGATTAAAACCAAAGAGACCTACACGCTGTATCGCTCGCTGTTTGATAAAGCGGGCATTGAAGCCGAAGTCAAAGAGAATTTTCCGGAAGCGAAACTGGAATTTCGCTCCTGGCTGAACCCCATCTTCATCACTTCACCCCAATCGAGCAAAGCCGAATTTGCCGGCGTGCGCACCGCCATTTTAGGCTCATTGTGGATTGTGGGAATTGCCATGCTGTTGGCTTTGCCAACCGGCGTGGGCGCGGCGGTTTATTTGCAGGAATACGCCAACAAGAAAAACATCCTTGCTAAAATTATCCAAATGAACATCAATAATTTGGCGGGCGTTCCTTCGATTGTGTATGGGATGCTGGGGTTGGCGATTTTCGTCCGAGCCTGGGAGCCGTTCACCAGCGGCGCGATGTTCGGCGTCACCGACACCAACGGGCGCACCGTCCTTTCCGCCGGTCTGACGATGGGCATTCTCGTCCTGCCGCTGGTCATCATCAACGCCCAGGAAGCCATCAAAGCCGTGCCAGATTCGCTGCGCCAGGCGGCGTATGGCGTGGGCGCCACCCGCTGGCAAATGGTCTGGCATCACGTTCTGCCCGCCGCCCTGCCGGGCATTCTGACGGGCAGCATCCTGGCGATGTCGCGCGCCATCGGCGAAACCGCTCCGCTCATCATTGTGGGCGCGTCCACCTTCATCACCATGGACCCATCCAGCGCGTTCACAAAATTCACCGCCCTGCCCATTCAAATCTATCAGTGGACCTCGCGCGCGCAAGGCGAATTTCACGCCATTGCCGCCGCGGGCATTCTGGTTCTGGCTGGGATGCTGCTCATCCTGAACGCGGCTGCAATCTTGTTACGCAACCGTTATCAACGCCGCTGGTAGAACAAGTTTACAGACTTGTGTTGTCCGACTATAACAATCGCAGAACAGGTCTATAGACCTGTTCTGCTGACCGGAGAGAACCAACATGCAATCCGAAAACAACACCCAATACGCGATTGAAACGCGAAACCTGAGCATTTTCTACGGCGCATTTGAAGCCGTGACTAACGTCAATCTGAAAATTGAAAAAGGCAAAATTACCGCCATCATCGGTCCTTCCGGCTGCGGCAAAAGCACCCTGCTGCGCGCCTTCAACCGCATGAACGACTTCGTACCAACCAGCCATGTGAAGGGTGAAATTCTGATGCACGGCATCAACCTGTACGGCAAAGAGATTGACCCTGTGGAAGTCCGCCGCCGCATTGGCATGGTCTTTCAAAAGCCCAACCCCTTCCCAAAATCCATCTACGAAAACATCGCTTGGGGCGCAAAAATCAACGGCTACAAAGGCAACATGGACGAACTCGTCGAGCAGTCGCTGCGCGGCGCGGCGCTATGGGACGAAGTGAAAGACAAACTCAAACAAAGCGCTTACGCCCTCTCCGGCGGACAGCAGCAGCGGTTGTGCATCGCCCGCACCATCGCCATTCAGCCGGAAATTATTTTGATGGATGAACCCGCCTCCGCCCTCGACCCGATTGCCACGCTCAAAATCGAAGAGTTGATGCAGGAACTCAAGAAGAATTACACCATCATCATCGTCACCCACAACATGCAGCAAGCGGCGCGCGTTTCGGACTACACCGCCATGATGATGCTGCACGGCGATACCCGCTCCGGCACGGTGATTGAATTTGACGAGACCAAAAAAATCTTCACCCGCCCCAAAGATAAGCGCACGGAAGATTATGTGACTGGAAGATTTGGATAACATGTCATTGCGAGGAGGGGCGAAGCGACGACGAAGCAATCCCCTGGACAAAGAGATTGCTTCAAGCGGAAGTGCGCCGCTCTCGCAATGACATAAAGAGACATTATGAAACCAAAAGTCCTTTTTCTCTGCACGGGCAACTCCGCCCGCAGCCAAATGGCGGAGGGATTGCTGCGCGCGCTGGCAAGCGACCATTTTGAAGTATTCAGCGCGGGGACCGAACCAAAAAGCGAGATTCTGCCCGAAGTCGTCGAAGTCATGCGCGAAGTTGGAATTGACCTTGCGGGGCATTATCCCAAATCCGTGATGGAATACATGGGGAAACAGGTCTTCGCGCATGTCATTACCGTGTGCGCCGACGCGGAGGAAAACTGCCCGGCGGTGTTCCTCAACATGGGGACGCACGAACACTTCCCCTTTGACGACCCCGCGAAGTTCCCCGCCGAAACGCGGCTTGCTTCCACCCGCCGCGTGCGCGATGAAATTGAAACGCGGCTGCGACTCTGGCTGCATGGCAAAGGTATTGTCCCTGTGGACTGTCAAAAAAAATAGTTAAGAGATAAAATTTGAATTATTTGCGGCAACCAAATGAGGTTTTATGATACGAAAAACATTTGCAAATGAAATTCAACAAGTGAAAGACGAAGTGCTTGCGCTTGGCTCTATGGTGGAACAGGCAATTATTAGGTCGGTTGAGGCGTTGAAAAAACGCGATATGAAAGCGTCCGAAAAAATCATTGCCGAAGATAAAGACATCAACAAAAAACGCTTTGCCATTGAAAATCAATTGATGATTTTAATTGCCACGCAGCAGCCGATGGCGCATGACCTTCGCCTGCTGGCTTCGACGATGGAGATTATCTCCGAATTGGAGCGCATGGGCGATTACGCCAAAGGCATCGCGCAAATCAACATCCGCATGGGCGAGGAGAAACTGCTCAAGCCGTTGATTGATATTCCCCGCATGGCGGAAAAAGACGCGGATATGCTGCACCGCGCATTGACCGCCTTTGTGCAGGAAGACGTCGAAGCAGCGCGCGCCATCCCCAAAGAAGACGACGAAGTGGATGAACTCTACACCCAGATTTATCACGAGTTGATGATGTTTATCATTCAAGACCCCAAATCCATTGAGCGCGCGAACTGGCTGTTGTGGGTGGCGCATAATTTGGAACGCGTGGCAGACCGTGTGACCAACATCTGCGAGCGGACAATTTTCATTGCCACCGGCGAGTTTGGCGAAGTGAGTTCAAGCGATGGGTAAGCGGTCATTGGAGATTGGTAATTGGTAATTGGAATCAAAAAAAGCGACGCTTGAAAGAGCGCCGCTTTTTTGATTCGCTCATTTT
>DAOTZP010000046.1:0-13133 GCA_034434265.1 Anaerolineales bacterium
TGCGATTGATTCCGACGATTCAATGCGAAGGCGAATGGCGCAATCAGCCGCAAGTCACCCGCGAGTTTTTGCTCAACTTAATCAACAGTATTCCGCAAAATAAGTGGTGGAGTTTCTCCGCCTTTTTGCGCGATGTGAAAACAAAATTCCCCGACTTTCAACGTCCCGCAGGCGATTATGATTCATGGTTTATCAAGCGCGTGAGCGACGGTCAATACCTGCGCGGCTTTGCGTATTGGGAGCAGGTGGACGGCGCGCTGGTTCGATTCTTTATTCAAATGCTGAACCGGCTTGGCAAAGCCGATTTGGCGGCGGCGGAAGAAGGCAAAGAATTTACGGCGTTTAGAATACGCGACGCAAGGTGTGAGAGACAAGACACGGGCAAGTTGACAGTCTCTTCCAATGGAAAAATTTCGATTTCAAGAAATTTTTCGCGGGCGGTCAGGTATCAAATTGCAAGGTTTTGCGAATGGGGGGAGGAAAAAAACAACGAGTATATTTACAGCGTTACCGCCAAATCTTTGAAGCAGGCAAACGCGCAAGGATTGAAAGCGGAGCAATTATTGGCGTTGCTGGTGAAGCACACCAAAGCCGCCGTCCCGCCTGCGTTGGTGAAGGCATTGAAGCAATGGGAGTCAAAAGGAAGCGAAGCGCGGATTGAAACTCATCCGATATTGAGAGTCGCCAGCCCGGAGATTTTGGACGCGTTAAAAAAATCGCAAGCGGGAAAATTTTTAGGCGAAGCCTTAAGCCCGACGGCGGTCATCATCAAACACGGCGCGGAGTCGAAAATCATAGAAGCTTTGACCGAATTGGGTTTGTTTGTGGAAATTAAAAATGAAAGTTAAAAAAAAGGAGAAACCATGTCAAAGATTGATTGGATTCAGCAAGAGATTGATGGTTTGAAATCGCAGGGATTGTATAACAACATCCGCACGATTGAGTCGCCGCAGGGCGCGTGGCTGACGGTGGACGGCAAAAAGGTATTGAATTTTTGCTCAAACAATTATTTGGGTTTGGCGAATCATCCCGCGCTGGTGGAAGCCGCAAAAAATGCAATGGACAAAATGGGAGTCGGTCCCGCGGCAGTGCGTTCAATTGCGGGGACGATGAACCTGCATGTAGAGTTGGAAAAGCGCCTTGCAAAGTTCAAAGGCGTTGAGGCGGCAATCACTTTCCAAAGCGGATTCACCGCCAACCTTGCCACAGTCCCCGCGCTGGTCGGCAAAGAGGATGTGATTTTCTCCGACAGGTTGAATCATGCATCCATCATTGATGGCTGCCGTCTTTCGGGGGCGAAGATTATCGCATATGAGCATAACGATGTGAAATCGCTCGAAGAACAAATCAAGGCGAATTTGAGTCAATACCGCCGCGCGTTGATTATCACCGACGGCGTGTTTAGTATGGATGGCGACATTGCCCCGCTGCCCGATATTTATGAAGTGGCGAAGAAGTACGATATTTTGCTGATGGTGGATGACGCGCACGGCGAAGGCGTGCTGGGCAAGGGCGGGCGCGGAATTGTTGACCACTTTGGCTTGCATGGCAAAGTGGATGTGGAAGTCGGCACGATGTCCAAAGCCTTTGGCGTGGTGGGCGGAATCGTCGCGGGCAAGTCGGTCATTATTGAATGGCTGCGCCAGCGCGGACGCCCGTTCCTCTTCTCTTCCGCTGCGACCGTTCCCGATGCGGCGGCTTGCCTGGCGGCGGTGGACTTGCTCGAAGACTCGACTCAACTGGTGGATAAACTTTGGGATAACGCCAAATATTTCAAAGCGGAGATGAAGAATCTTGGGTTCAATACGGGCGCAAGCGAAACGCCCATTACGCCGGTAATGCTCGGCGAAGCGCCGCTGGCGCAGCAGTTCAGCCGCGAGTTGTTCAACGAAGGCGTGTTTGCCATGGCTATCGGCTACCCGACCGTGCCGCAAGGCAAGGCAAGAATCCGCGTGATGATTTCCGCATCCCATGAAAAAGAGGATTTGGATAAAGGTCTGGAAGCGTTTAAGAATGTGGGTAAGAAGCTGGGTGTGATTTAGAATCTGTTATACACTTTAGAGTATATGAGCAATAGTTTTGACAAAAGTTTGCAGCATAATGCTGGCAAAGGCCGGAAAATGAAGACTACGGAAGGTTTACGGCAGCCTTTCAAAGTCACGAGCCAGACGGCGGAAACGCGCTGTCCAAGCAAAACTACGTTCTACAACCCGTCTTACGGGCGCCACAAATGCCCATTCTTCATTCGTTACATCACTTGGATACGGTTTTCTCAACATTCGACGAGTTTACCATCCTAATAGCGCACAACAGGCTCTAAAACTCACATTTTAATTTTAGGAGACTCACATGGAAATTTTAAGAATCGCACACTCGGATACCCGCTGGCTGCTTGCGCTTGCCGCAGTTGTCCTCATCCTCAAATTTGCGTGGGGCTGGCTCAAAGGCGGCTCCTACAAAAAGATTGACCGCATCTTAACTTCTGCATTCAGCGGATTGCTGGATTTGCAAGCCACGCTTGGGTTGATTTTCCTCCTCTGGACTTCCGCGGCTGGCGTGCCTTTTTCCGGCGCGCGCGCGGAGCATCTCACCACTATGCTGCTCGCCGTCATCCTCGGACATTTGCCCGCCCGCTGGAAAAATTCCGACGACAAGACAAAGTTTCGCAACACGTTATTCTGCGCATTGGGCGCGCTGGTCTTCATCATCACAGGCGTCATCCGCTTGCGCGGCGGATGGGTTTGGGAGTAAAAAAATTTCTTCTCACAAAATATTAATCTATGATAAACTTCGGTATCGTTCAGGCTGGATGATTGATTTGGAGAAGAGATGGATAACAAGTTATATGTAGGCAATTTGCCTTACGCCGCCACTGAAGAGCAGGTGAAGAATCACTTCAGTCAGGCAGGAACCGTCACCTCTGTCGCGCTGATTAGCGACCGCGCGACAGGTCGCGCAAAAGGTTTCGGGTTTGTTGAAATGGCATCAAGCGAAGAAGCGCAAAAAGCCATCAGCATGTTTCACGGTCACGAGTTTATGGGACGCTCGCTTACGGTGAATATTGCCAAACCCAAAGAGGAACGCCCGCGGAACTTTACCAACCGCGGCGGCAACTAGAAAAAAACATCAGCCGTGAACGATGAAAAACAACCTTGCACATGCAGGGTTGTTTTTTTACTTAACGTAAGTTGCTGCCTTCAAAAAGAATAACGAGTTCGCCTGTTTTGAACCGCAGAGCCGCCGAGTTCGCAGAGTTTTTAATAAATTCCTCCGTGTCCTCCGCGACTCTGCGGTAAAAATTAAGCAAGGGTGGCAACTTGGATTACTTAAGAGAGCGTTTCGTAAGTAAATTTTTCCGCTATCAGCTCTAATGTTTTTAAGTTTGAAAGTTGAACGTTTTATGCTACACTCGCTTCAAATTTCAATCTGTAACTTTCAACGCAACCCGCCCTATGGAAACCCTCTCCTCCGTTATTGACCCCAACTCCCCTGAATTCAAAGCAAACGCGGAACACAACCGCGCGCTGGCAGCCGACTTGAAAAAGAGACTCGCGCAAGTCCGCGAAGGCGGCGGCGAGAAATACCGCAAACGCCACGAAGAGCAAGGAAAACTTTTTGTGCGCGAAAGAATCGAAAGACTGCTGGACGCAGGCTCGCCGTTCCTTGAACTTTCCCCTCTGGCGGCAATTAACCTGTATAACAACGAAGCCCCCGCCGCTGGCATTGTCACCGGCATTGGCAGAATCAGCGGGCGCGAGGTGATGATTGTCGCCAACGATGCAACGGTCAAAGGCGGCTCGTATTACCCGATGACGGTGAAAAAGCATTTGCGCGCGCAGCAAGTGGCGGAAGAAAATCACCTGCCTTGTTTGTATCTTGTCGATTCGGGCGGCGCGAACCTGCCGTTTCAAGATGAAGTCTTCCCGGACGCGCATCACTTCGGGCGGATTTTTTACAATCAGGCGCGCATGTCCGCCAAGCGCATCCCGCAAATTTCAGCGGTGATGGGCAGTTGCACGGCGGGCGGCGCGTATGTCCCCGCCATGAGCGATGAAGCGATTATCGTCAAAGGCGCAGGTACCATCTTTCTCGGCGGACCTCCGCTGGTAAAAGCCGCCACCGGAGAAGATGTCACCGCCGAAGAACTCGGCGGCGCGGATGTTCACACGCGCAAAAGCGGCGTGGCAGACCACTTTGCCGAAGATGACGACCACGCCATCGAAATGCTGCGCGGCATTGTTGAAACGCTGCAACGCTCCAATACAAACACTTATCTTTCCACGCTGGATGTGAAGCCGCCCGAAGAACCGCTCTACCCGCCCGAAGAACTCTACGGCGTGCTGCCGCGCACCTTCAAAGAATCGTTTGACGTGCGCGAAATCATCGCCCGCATTGTGGATGGGAGCCAGTTCCGCGAATTCAAAGCGCGGTACGGCACAACGCTGGTTTGCGGCTTTGCGCGGATTCACGGCTACCCGGTGGGCATCATTGCCAACAACGGCGTGCTGTTCAGCGAATCCGCGTTGAAGGGCGCGCACTTCATCGAGCTGTGCGACCAGCGCGGAATCCCGCTCATCTTTTTGCAAAACATCACCGGCTTTATGGTCGGCAAGGAATATGAAAACGGCGGCATCGCCAAAGACGGCGCGAAAATGGTTCATGCGGTGGCGACCACCCGCGTCCCCAAATTAACCGTTGTGATTGGCGGCTCTTTCGGCGCGGGCAATTACGCCATGGCGGGACGCGCCTACGGCTCGCGCTTTTTGTGGATGTGGCCCAACGCGCGCATTTCCGTCATGGGCGGGGAACAAGCCGCAAATGTGCTGCTGACCATCAAGCAGGACCAACTGGCGCGGGAAGGCAAACCCCCGCTGACAAAAGAAGAAGCGGAAGAGTTCAAACGTCCGCTGTTGGAAAAATACGAAACCGAAGGCAGCCCGTATCATTCCACCGCGCGCCTATGGGATGATGGAATTATCGCGCCGGATGATACACGCCAAGTGTTGGGGTTGGCGCTTTCGATTGTGTTAAATTCGCCCAAAGAAGAAGGCGGCTTCGGCGTGTTTAGAATGTAGAAAAAAAGACATCCTTCGCCCCCGGTTTATTGGGGACACGGACAAGCGCAGACTGCGAAACACGCGGAAAAGGATAAGAAATTCGCGCGTTCAGGTCTTATCCGCGTCCCATTTTTTGTTTAACAGAACTTACGAGTGTAATACTTTATTTGTATAGACAATTTTACAAACATCAACGTACGCGGTTATGCTTGTAAAACCTCTTTTTCAGGAACGGGGAGACGATTGCTGACGACCAGCCAGAAGACAAATACAGCCATGCCAAACCAGGCGGTTGGCGCAGCCAGCGAGCCGCCCAGCGCCATATCAAATCCCGGGGCAAAAAATAAAATCGGCAAGCCAGCCACCGCATTGACCGAGCCGTGTCCAAGCGCGGCGACCCATGGGCTGTTGGCGTTTATGGTCAGCCATGAAAGAATGGTTCCAATCAACAGGCAAAAGACAATCATCATAAACACGCCAAGCACAGGGTAGCCCGGATAGTTGTGTCCTTGCACAATGACCGGAGCGTGCCAAACGCCCCAAATGACGTTACTGAGCAGGATGGCTTTCCGCTGTCCCAGCGGCAGCAGATTGGGAAGCAGCCAGCCGCGCCAGCCCAATTCTTCCCCAAGTGTGAATAACATGTTGATAACTGGCGCGAGCGTGAACGCGGACAACACCTGAAGGGCGACCACAACGCCCGCCGGAACGGTTTCGCCACCGGGAGCGGCTTGCATTGCCTCCCGAATCATCGAAAATGAAAGGTCAAGTTCCGCCATGCCGAGCAGCAGGGTCACCATTCCGCCGAGTATGACAAAGACAATCGGCAGCAGCCACGCCCAAAGGTAAAAGCGTTTTGCGCCAAGCGTGTTCAGGCGCAACGCGCTGAACGGCTTTTTCTCAACCAGCAAAGTGACGAGAATGGCGGAAATGCCGGGCGCCCACATGGCGAGCGCCCACAACCCCTGCGTGAGCAGCGCTTTTTGCTGCGTATCCATGCCAGTCAACGCCAGTGGAGCGAGAAACAGGGGCCACGAAAAAGCAATCGTAATCAAAAGAAACCAAACAAGCGGCTTGCGATTCATTATTTTTCTCCTGTCAAAGATGTATAGCGCGGCATGGAACGGCGGCGGATGGTTTCGCGCGTCAGCGGGCGCTTGGCAATCACGTTGATTTTGTTCTGGTTTTCGAGGATGTGCGTAGAGACGACCTCCCAGCCTTCCCCGCCCCACTGATTAAGCAGGGCTTCCAAATCTTCCGCTTTTACGCCGGACCAAAACGTGCCGACGGTTTTCACGCGGTATTCCCATTTTTGAAGTTCGTCCGTCATGGCTGCTCCTTATGTTTCACGTGAAACATTTATGACTTTGTTTCCTGACGATACAGGAAATATGAATAAACGAAAAGAAAAAGAATTGACCCGATGAGCGGCGCGAACAACAGCCAGAAGGCAAACGCTCCGCCGAGGAAGCCGCCCGCCACAGCCAACACGCCTGAAATCATGAACAGGACCGCGCCGAGTTTGTGCGTCTTCTCCCACACCATGTCGCTGGAAAGCGTCCACGGGGTGCGAATGCCGATGAAGAAATTGCGTTTCGCATTTCGCAAAAGATACCCGGTGACGATGAACAAAACGCCCATTATCGGCAGCATGGCGGCGCTCATCGAAAAGCGCGCGCCGATATTCCACGCCAGCGTAAGCGCGTGGATGTAAAGCATAAAGCCGATGATGCACACAATAAACACATTGAAGGACTGGCGGAATTCCGCAATGTTGGCGCGAAGCGGGTCGGCGCCCGGCAAAAACAGGAACAGCAAAAGCATTCCCAATGTCGCCAGCGGCATGAGGAAGACGCCCCAAAATTTCGGCATGGTGTCGTCCACTTGGTCGTTGACGTTCCAATGCGACGCCATTTGTTCGGGGAGTTGATTCCACAGCAGCAAGCCCGCAATCACGGCTGCCGCAATCAAAATCAAAGAAACAATTATGGTGGTTTTGGTTGTCATTTTTATCTCCTGATGTTTCACGTGAAACATTACTTTTCTTTGGGCTGGGCGTTTTGCGCCAGCGAGACCATGCCGCTGATGCCGCCGAGGTTCATCGTATCCACCGCCGAGGATGGGACGATGACCATCGCGCCTTTTTCCTTCAAGCCTTCAAAGAGCATGTTCATGGCGCGCAGATGCAGCGCGGTGGGATTGTTGATATACGCCTGAGACGCTTCGGCAAACGATTCGGCAATCTGCTTTTCGGATTCGCCGAGGATGACGCGCGCCTGCCGCTCGCGTTCCGCCTGCGCCTGCCGCGACATGGCGTCTTCCAAATCCTGCGGGATGACAATATCGCGGATTTCCACCGACTGCACGGTGACGCCCCAAGGCGTAGTGCGCTCGTCAATCACCGCCTGCAACTCCTTGTCAATCGCGCTGCGCCCGACGAGAATATCCGCCAGCATCTTTTTGCCAATGATGTCGCGCAGCGCGGTCTGGGCTGCCCAGTCCACCGCAGCGCGGTAGTCTTCCACTTCCAGCGCGGCTTTTTCCGCGTCCCACACCACCCAAAACAGCACGGCGTCCACATCCACCGGCACGGTATCTTTGGTGAGCGTTTTTTGCGCGGCAAACGGCGTGACCATGACGCGGTGGTCAATCCACGTTGGCGCGGTATCCACAATGGGAGCAATCCAAAACACGCCGGGACCGCGCAGCCCGCTGAACTTTCCCAGCCGCAGGACGATGACCTTCTCCCATTGCGCGGCGACTTTAAGCGCGAACAAAATGTAAATGCCAATCAGCATCCAAAACGCCACCCAGCCGCCAAGCGCGGCGTCGGAATATTTCCCTTCGCCCAAGATGGCGCCCAAAACGGCAATGAGCAGAAAGACCGCAAACAATGTGCCTGCAATCGGCGGAATATGCTGGTCGTCTTTTTTGTTTTGGGAAAACATGCCAAAATTTTTTGAGTTCATTTCATTCTCCTTTGTCTTCTTCGGAAACGTCCGCGTCTTCGCGGGCTTTCAAACGGTCTTTGAACATGCGGCTGACTTCATGCCCGGAAAAACCAAGCCGCAGCGCCTCGCCGATAAACCGGTCGGTCAACTCTTGCAGGGATTCAACCCGCAGTTTTTCGGTCACTTCCGGCGGCGGAATTTCGGTGATGTAGGTGCCGCGTCCTTGCTGGGTGGAGATGATTCGCGCCTCGTCCAAAATGCGGTATGCCCGCGCCACCGTGTTGAAGTTGATTCGTAATTCCTGCGCCAGCGCGCGCACGGTTGGCAGCTGGTCGCCGGGTTTCAAAATTCCATTCACCAGCTGGCTTTGAATCTGGTTTGCAATTTGCGTGTAAATGGGCAAGCCGGAGTGAAAATCGAGTTGCAGGGTAAGCCTTTTTTCGGACATAATCTCTCCAAATGTACTAATTGTATCATTGTATGCATTGTAGCGCTTTTACCCAGAATGTCAAGCTGAGCCGGGCATGTCCTATTTTTTTTGCGCTTCATGCAGCGCGGATGTTTGATTTACCTCGCTCCAAAAATTCAGCCCGCCAGCGAAAAGCAAGTTTGACAACCCCAAAACAGCGGAATACAATGAACAAACATTTGTCACGCCCCAAGCAGGGAAATAAAACAGCTTGGCGCAGTTTGCAAAGATAAACTTTTTGCAGCAAAGGAATCTTATGACATCATCTCATTTACCCAGCGCGTTATCCAACTTGGCAGATGAATTGCTTGCGGCAGGCTGCATCAAATTTGGCGAGTTCACCCTCAAATCCGGACTCAAATCCCCCATTTATATTGACTTGCGTTACATCATCTCTTTCCCCAATCTGTTGCGGCAAATTGGCGCGGCGTACTTGCCGCTGCTCAAAGACTTGAAGTTTGACCGTCTTGCCGGGCTGCCGTATGCCGCCATTCCCATTGCAACGGCTGTCTCTTTGCAGGGAAACTATCCGATGATTTACCCGCGCAAGGAAGTGAAAACCTACGGCACAAAAGCGGAGATTGAGGGCGAATATCACGCGGGGGAAATTGCGCTGGTAATAGACGACCTTGCCACCACTGGCGGCAGCAAATTTGAAGCCATCGAAAAACTCACAGGCGCGGGTCTGGTTGTAAAGGATATTGTCGTATTGGTGGACAGGCAATCCGGCGCAAAGGAATCGCTTGAACAGGCGGGCTATGCCATGCATTCCGTATTGACCATTACGCAAATGCTCGACCATTGGGAAGCGGCGGGCAAAGTGTCAAAAGAGAAGATTGAAGAGACGCGCAGGTTTTTGGAAACGAGCAAATAAACTTAACGAAGCAAAAAACCATCCAGTTTATTTTGGGTGATGACTTCAAAGCGGCTGTTGGGATAGGTTTGCGTAAATTCCAGCGCCGCTTTTTTATTTGCTTCGCCTTCTCTTTGTTTGAACTCATAAGCGCGCAATTCGCCTTGCTTTTCTTCAATCAAGTCAATCTCTTTTTGGTCATAAGTGCGCCAAAAATAAAAATTTGCATATTGGCGCGAATGTGTCAAGAATTTTACGCGCTCCATCACGGCAAAATTTTCAAACATTGCGCCCGCATCGGCGCGGATGTGAAGCGGGTTGAAGTTGCGAATGAGCGCGTTTCTAAACCCCATATCAACAAAGTAATATTTGGATGATTTTGAAATTTCCTTGCGAAGATTTCTGCTAAACCCGCGCAAATTAAAAATGATGAACATTTTTTCCAGCAGGCGAGGTATTTTTCAACCGATAGTTTTGAAAGCGAAAGGCGCGAGGCAAGTTCCGCAGTGGAAACCTCCGACCCGATTTGCAAAGCAAGCAGCGCGAGCAAATCCAATATTTTTTGGGGTTTGCGCACCTGCTCAAATGAAAGAATATCGCGGTAAAGATAGTTGCTTACCAAGTCGTAAAAATATTGTTCTTTTTGCCCGGGGGCATCATATTCAATTGTTTTGGGATACATGCCAAAGCGCAGGAATTCCTCCACTTTTTCCTGCCGCGATGTGGAAGGAAGGCGCACAGGAATCTCGGCGTATGAAAATGGGTACAAATTAAAAATTGTCGAGCGTCCCGTCAGTGGTTCATTGATTTTACTGGCAAGGTCAAAAGACGCCGGCCCCGAAGCGAGAATATGTATTTTATAATGGTCAAATATCAGTTTCTGAATTAATCCGATGTTTTCTATTCGCTGCGCTTCATCTAATCACCAAAAGTTTGCAATCACCAACCGCCATTTTAAGTTTTTCGAGGTTTGCTTCACGAAAAAGCTCCCGCGCGCGTATATAAAATGACCGCCTTTGGGTCGGATTTCAATTCTTTTAAGACGGAATCAAACAAAATTCTCTTAATTTCCATAAATTGAGTATAGTGTAGTTTACTTAACTTAACCCAAGTTGCTACCCTTGCTTAATTTTTTACCGCAGAGGCGCGGAGGACACGGAGAAATTCATTAAAAACTCTGCGCCCTCTGCAACTCGGCGGTTCAAAACAGGCAAAAACCTTCTTCCCTTTTGAAGGCGGCAACTTGCGTTAATTTATCAAAATAAAGGTAATTATGTACCCCCTCCTCCGCAACTACCTCTTTCAACTTGAACCGGAACGAGCGCATGAATTAACGCTCAAAGCCCTGCGGCTTTCGGGCAACTTTTTCCCTGCGCGTCTGTTTCTGCAACTGCTGTACCGCGCCCCATCCAAACCCGTGGATGTGTTTGGACTCTCCTTCAAAAATCCGGTTGGCTTGGCAGCGGGATATGATAAAGACGGCATCGCCATTCGCGGACTTGCCGCGCTTGGTTTTGG
Source organism: Anaerolineales bacterium (assembly GCA_034434265.1). GTDB lineage: Bacteria > Chloroflexota > Anaerolineae > Anaerolineales > Villigracilaceae > Villigracilis. Next base: position 10,849 of record DAOTZP010000046.1, read on the forward strand.
TCATGTGGAGGTTGGAACGGTCACGCCGCGCCCGCAGCCGGGCAACCCGGCGCCGCGCGTGTTTCGTTTGGTGGAGGATGAAGCCGTCATCAACCGCATGGGTTTTCCCTCGCGCGGTTCTGAATTTATGCAGATTCAACTTGACCCAAACTTTGGCGCAAATTGGATTGAGCGCATGGCGGGCTTCAAGCCGCGCAACACAAAGCGGGCGGCAAACCCGCGCCCAAAGGGGTTGGTGTTGGGAATCAATCTCGGCAAAAATAAAGAAACCCCAAACGAAGAAGCCGTGCTGGATTACATCTCGCTGGTGGATGTCTTTGCCCGCCACGCCGATTATTTAACCATTAACATCAGTTCGCCCAACACGGCGGGCTTGCGTCAGTTGCAGGAACGCGGCGCGCTCGAAACGCTGCTTACGCAAATTCACCAGCAAAGAAAACTCAGCGCGGCAATGCACGAAAAACGTCTGCCGATTTTGGTGAAGCTCTCGCCCGATTTGAGCGAAGCGGAACTGGACGACGCGCTTGAAGTTGTGGAGCGAACCCACATGAACGGCGTTATCTTGACGAATACCACGCTTGCGCGGGATGGACTCCGGTCCAGCCTGCGGGGCGAAACAGGCGGGCTGAGCGGCGCCCCGCTGCGCCCGAAGAGCGAAGCCGCGCTCGCCCGCGCAGTGAAACAAACCGGCGGAAAGATTCCCATCATCAGCGCGGGCGGAATCATGAATCCAGATGATGCAAAAAAGCGCCTCGATATGGGCGCTTCTCTGGTTCAGCTTTATACGGGGATGATTTATCGCGGGCCCGCGCTGGTGAAAGAAATTTTACGGCATGTATAACCCGCCGGAAGATTCCATCCAATCAGCAATGCGTTGAGCGCAAAGGCAATATCGGTTTTGAACGTCAGGCGCGTGCCTTCAAGAATGATTTTTGGGGTGAGTTTTGGCATAGTGAAAAACGAATGGAACGCGGATAAACAAAAGTTATGCAAGGATTCCGAAATTTGACGGCAGACCGCAATGCGCGGTCTGCCGCCGGCGGTTAACTTGCAGCAAAGCAGGTACAAATCTATTCGTTGCTTTTTCCGCTTACAAAGTCTTCCACTTTTTGGCGGCAGATGTCATCGCGGAATTGTTTTGGCGGCGTTTTGAAGAAGTAGGAGGAAGGTCCAATGATGGGACCGGCAAGTTTGCGGTCGAGCGCAATTTTGGCGCAGCGCAGCGCGTCAATCATCACGCCCGCCGAGTTGGGGCTGTCCCACACTTCGAGTTTGGCTTCAAGGTTAAGCGGCACGTTGCCGAAGGTTGTGCCTTCCATGCGGATGTAGCACCACTTGCGGTCGGTCAGCCACGGCACATGGTCGCTGGGACCGACATGCACATCATCGGGATTCACTTCGTAGGGAATCATGCTGGTCACCGCGTTGGTTTTGGAAATCTTTTTGCTTTCCAAGCGCTCGCGTTCCAGCATGTTGAGGAAGTCGGTATTGCCGCCAAAGTTGAGCTGGTAAGTGCGGTCAATTTTCACGCCGCGGTCCACAAAGAGGGAGGTGAGAACACGGTGAACAATCGTCGCGCCGACCTGACTCTTGATGTCGTCGCCGAGGATGGGCAGCCCGGCGTCGCGGAAGCGTTTGCCCCAGTATTCCGAAGAAGCAATGAAAACGGGAATTCCGTTAACAAACGCGCAGCCCGCTTCGAGCGCCTGCTCCACATACCATTTGGTTGCCATCTCCGAACCGACAGGCAGAAAGTTGATAAGTACATCGGTTTTGGTTTCTTTGAGCAGGCGCACAATATCGGCGGTGGGTCCGGGCGCTTTTTGGATGACTTCGCTCAGGTATTTTCCCAGCCCGTCGTGCGTCATGCCGCGCACCACCGGCGCATTCAGTTTGGGAACGTCGGTGAATTTGTAGGTGTTGTTTGGTTCGGCAAAAATGGCTTGACTTAAATCCTTGCCAACCTTGGTGACGTTGATATCAATGCCGAGCGTGAACTCAATATCGCGGATGTGATACCCGCCCAGCCGCGTGTGCATAATGCCGGGGATGACATCTTCCTCTTTGGCGTTTTTGTAAAACTCCACACCCTGCACCAGCGATGAAGCGCAGTTGCCCACGCCAATAATCGCCACACGAACTTTTTTATTTGTCATCTTGTTTCTCCTTTTAGTCAGTTTGTGTTTTCATTTTATAGCGTTTTATTGCGTTCCAACCGACAAGCATTCTTTCCTTTTCATCCCACAGGCGGAAGTACAGCGATTTCAAACTATCGCGAATGGTCA
>DAOTZP010000047.1:0-1650 GCA_034434265.1 Anaerolineales bacterium
GCATCAAAGTTGCATTGCAAGGACAGGACGGCTCCTCTTTATATAACAACTATCAGGGCGTGCCGGTCATTGGCGTATATCACTGGGTGGACGAACAAGGCGTGGCGCTGATTGCCGAAATCAACCAGCAGGAAGCCTATTTACCGGCGCGGCAGCTGGCGGCAAACATCTTCTTCATTGGCTCAATTTCCGCCCTGCTGCTTGCCTTCATTTCAATATGGGTGGCGCGTCAAACTTCCATACCCATCATTGCCGTCACCAACGCCGCAAAACAAGTGGCAAATGGAGACTTAACACAAACCGCGCCCGTCATGACCGAAGACGAAGTCGGCGCGCTCGCGCAATCCTTTAACAAAATGACCGAACAGCTGCGCTCCTTGTACGGCAGCCTTGAAGAACAGGTGAAAGAACGCACTGCGGCATTGACCAAAGCCAACGACCAGTTGCAGCAGGAAATCACGGAACGCGCCCGCGCCGAACAAAGCGCCCGCGAGAAAAATGAATACCTTGAAGCCTTGCAAATCACCATGACCGAGCTTTCCACAGAATTGGACGTCTCGCGCCTGCTGCGCGATGTGGTCAAACGCGCCGTTGCGCTGCTGAATGCAACAGACGGCGAATTTGCCACATACAACGAAGCCACAGGAGAGATGGAAGTAGTGGTGAGCTACAACAAAGACCACAATGAAGAAGACGCCTATGCAGGCACCAAACTCGCCCCCGGCGAAGGCGCAATGGGATTGGTGGCTCAAACTCGCGAAGGCATCATCATTGAAGACTACGCCACATGGGAAGGACGCTCGCTTCAATACACAAATTCAGATTTGCACGCCATGATTGCCGCCCCCCTCATGGTCAGCGGACATTTGGTGGGAGCAATTTCAATCTCGGACAGCAACATTGCGCGTGAATTTACCGAAGAAGATTTGCAAAGACTCAAGCTATTTTCACAGCAGGCAGCCGTTGCCGTTGAAAACGCCCGCCTGTTCAGCGAGTTGGAACGCGCAAAGCTGGACGCCGAAGCCGCAACCCGCGCAAAAAGCTCCTTCCTCGCAACCATGAGTCACGAAATTCGCACCCCCATGAGCGGCATTATCGGCATGACCGGGCTGCTGCTCGGCACCGAACTCACAAAAGAACAGCGCGATTTCGCCGATATCATTCGCGCCAGCGGCGAAAACCTGCTGACCATCATCAACGACATTCTCGACTTTTCCAAAATCGAATCAGGAAAAATGGAACTGGAACGCCAGCCCTTCGACCTGATTGACTGCATCGAATCGGCAATTCACATTACATCCATCAAAGCCGCCGAAAAACAACTGGACCTAACCTGCCACATCGAAACGGAAGTCCCGCCCGCCATTTACGGCGACCCCACAAGACTGCAGCAAATCCTCATCAACTTAATTGGCAACGCCATAAAATTCACCGAACAAGGCGAAGTGCAGGTTCACGTCAGCAAACCGCGCAAAGACTCCAATGAATTGATGTTTTCCATTAAAGACACCGGAATCGGCATTTCGCCTGAAGGGCTGAACAGGCTCTTCCAATCCTTCTCACAAGTGGATTCATCCACCGCGCGCAAATACGGAGGCACCGGGCTTGGGCTTGCCATCAGCAAGCGGCTTGTTGAGTTAATGGGCGGCA
>DAOTZP010000048.1:0-5479 GCA_034434265.1 Anaerolineales bacterium
CAGCATCATCGGGCGCAATTCAAAAATAAAATTGCGAACTTTTTGGAAGGTTGTCATGGCGGATGCTTTCAAATTCGCCAGTTCTTCTTTTGCTTGCGCGGGGTCGGCGTCCATCAGGCGCGTGGCAATTTCTGTTTGCAAAATAAAGTTGGAAAGCGCCTGCGCGGGACCATCGTGCATTTGCCGCGAAAGACGCTGCCGCTCGGCTTCCTGCGCGTTGACAATCATTTCAATTCCGCCGTCGGCTTGCGGCTTGGGGGCGGCGAGGGACGCGGGCGAGTTATTGTCCGCAGACGCAACAGGCATGGAGGCTGCGGCTTCGAGCAGGGCTTTATATTTTTCAAGGTGTTGTTTGTCGTTTTGCAATTTTTCGAGCTGTCCGCGCATGACGAAAAGACGCTGCTGCACATCCAACGCGGAATCATACGCCATGCGGATTTCTTCGGGCGTGCCTTGCGTTTGAATTTGCTGCAAGTGGGCGTTAATGGCGGCGTTCCGCTGGTTGATTTTGGTTAACTCGCCCTGACTTTGTTCAATCATTAAGGTAACTTCGCGCAAAGAACGATTGGTTTCTTCCAATTCCGCTTTGTAATCTATATCAGCCATGTCTTCTCCTGTTTATGTTTCCGTCTTTTAATGTTACCCAGCCGCGCCTAAGCGCAAAGACCACAGCTTGCGTGCGGTCTTCCACGCCAAATTTTCTTAAGATTGACGTCACATGATTTTTCACTGTCTGGTGGCTAATATTAAGCAGCGCCGCAATTTCCTTGTTGCTCATGCCGCGCACAACGCAATCCAGCACTTCTTTTTCTCTATCGGAAAGCGGACGGTATGGCGAGCCGGGTTCGCTGTAAGAACGGTTGATAATTTCAGTGTTTTCTTCCAGCCATGCCAGCATTTCGCGGCGCGTGAGGACTTTATTTTCAAATACATATTTTCCATTTGCAACATCGCGCACAAAGCGGGCAAGATGTTTCGTCTCAAGTTGCTTGGAACAAAACCCATAAGCGCCCGCGCGCGCCGCGTGAAGCGCATGTTCCACATCGTCTTCATAGCCGGTGAGCAAAATAATGCGGGTGGGAATTTTTTCACGGAAAACCCGGTATGTCACCTGCTGTCCGTTCATCATGCCCGGCATATTGACGTCCAGCAAAGCCACTTCGGGTTTTTTTTCGCGGATGAGGCGCAGCGCGGCTTCGCCTGATGCAGCTTCCGCTAAAACGTGAAAATCCGGCTCCAATTGAAGCGTATCCACCACGCCCTTGCGGAAAAAGGGGTGGTCATCAACAACAAGGATTGTGATTTTTTTCAGTTGTGAGGCGCGCTCATCCGGTTTCATATCCATATTATTTTAACCTATTAAGGGCGTTTCCATTCATAGATTACCATATTAGGATAGTTGTAAGTTAACGTCAGCGGGTTGTTTGTAGAAAAAACAATCTCCATTCCATCCGTCAACTCGGTATAAAAAGCAGGGAAGGCAATCAAATAATCCGCATTGTTTTTGTTCAGGTACTCTCTTAACGCTGGCTCATCACGAATGATGGGAATGACCTCAGGCGTGATGAGTCCGGCAAGGTCAATCAAGGCATGATGGTCAAAAAAGCCGAGCGCGCCGATGTCGTGCGCGGCAATCACCGCGTCTTGGGGCAAATTCTGCGCCGCCCATTTTGCGGTTGCCACCATCTCCCCTTCTATAATTGCCACATCCTGCGCGTATGAGTTTGCGCCAAGAAAAATAAAAGCAAAGGTCAGCATGGCAATTGTGCCGCGCCACACGGCTTGACCAATCCAATGATACCGTTTGAACAGTTTGCCTTTATCAAACTCCGCAAAAGCGAGCAAGCCGGATAAAAACAAAATGGGCATGGCAGGCATGATGTAGCGCCCATGCTGATAAACGGGCAAACGCGAGATGTATAACCCAACGTACCCCGCAGCCCAAACCAGCGCGGCGAGACTCCCCCATGCCTTTTCACGTCCCGATTTGATTGCCCAGCCGATGATTCCGGGCAGCAGGGCAAAACTTCCCCCCACGAAGAGTTGCAGCAATGCCTGACCCGCTCTTTCTGAAATTGGCGAAAGTTGCCAGCTGATGTATTCGGCTTGTTTGGCGTAAAACGTATTCGGCATGGGCGTTCCGCCAATGGCAAGGTTGAAGAGCAGATAAAAGCCAAACAACGCGGCAAACCCAAATAAATAACGGGTGAGCGATTTTAGCATGGCGCTTGTGTTTTCTTCGGTGAGCAGAATCACCAGCAGCACGGGACCGAGCAGAGTCAAACCGTCGGGGCGAATCCAAATTGAGGTTCCAGTTAAAAGCCCCATCAAGAGATAGTTGCGCGATTTCTTCATCAGCAGAATCAGCGCTGAGGTGAGAATCAAGCCGTGCAGCAGAGTCTCCATCCCGGACATGGCTGCCCAAACGAAATGCCATTCCAAGGCGATGAAAATTCCCACCCAGGGAAGTTTGGATTGATAGGCGGGAAGGATGCAACGCGCGCCCCATTCGCACAAGAGCGCGAGCGAAAAGAGAATTGCGGCGCCGAGCGCGTATGTCCAAATATAAGGCGCGAGGCGAAAGAGAAACCCAAGCGCAAGCAGAGCCGACCAAAGCGGCGAGGTGGAGCCAGCGGAAGGAATGCCGGGGCGGAAGGACCATTCGCCATGCTGCGCGAGGTTGCGGGCGTAGGTTTGGTGAATCCACGAGTCGTCGAGCGGGAAGCCGATGCCCAGCATGGAATAACTCCGCAATAAATAGATTGCGGAGACAAGCAGCGAGACAAACAGCAAAATATATTTATGGTTCGATTTTGTAAAGATGCCTGCCATGAACTTCACCTAAAAATTTAAAGTTGTATTTTTTATTCAAATCGTTGCGCGGCTCAACGACGAGGTAGTAGGCGTTGAATTGTTTTGCAACGGCGCGGATGGATGTCTCGCCGCCGTGCGGGAACACAATGGCGGGGCGCCCTGTTTGCAGATAATAGCCGGGCGCGTTGCTGACGATGACCACGTCGGCGGGGGTGATGCCATGCGCTTGAAACGCCTGCTCAATGGCGGGGTAATATTCCTGCCCTTCGCTCCAGCCAAGCACAAACAGGCGGTAATGAACAACATAGGCGGTGAGGATGATGGTAATCATCACCAACATACTGCGAAAGACAAGGCGGTTGTTGTCATTTCCGATGCCGCGTTTTCGTAAGGAGACGAGAATCGACTCCAAGCCCAGCGGGGCGAGCGCCCACCACATGGGCTGCAACGCCGCGCCCGCATGGAAGAATGCTCCACGCGCGCCCGCAAAGGGAAAGAGGAAGCTCATGACGAAAAATAAAATCAGCCAGGCAAGCGCGGCAAGTTTTACGCGCGGGTCTTTCCAGTAGTAAAACATTCCCGCGATGATGAATGGAAAGAGGATGATTCCGCCGTGCGCGGCGAATCCGCTTTGCAGGTTGTTGCTCAACGCCCACACGCGGGCTTTGGAGATTGCCCCCCAGCCTTGAGCGAGGAAGGTCTCTTTGCTCAACTGTTCGGGCGGGTAGATAAAGGTTTCATTGTATTCGGCGAGCCAGAGAGCGCGGCTTCCACCGGGGGGCATGAACGAGCCGTAAGCGTTGTAATTGCGGATGTACCACGGGGACATGATGAGAAGAAAAGCGAAGAAAGAAATGAGCAGGTTTCGGGATACGAAATACAGGCGGTGAGAGGTTGGAGATTGGAGATTGGTAATTGGTAATTGGCGGCTGGTGATTGCAAAGAGGAAGGTAATGCCAAGCCAAAGCAAGCCGTCGCTGCGGGAGAGGGTCATCAAAGCGGAAAGAACGCCGAGCGCAGCCCAGTGTGGAATGGATTGCGGGGTTTGAAGTAATTTTGTAACAGAAAGAAAATATAAAACTCCAAGCAACATGAACAAGCCGAAGTTATCGGGTACAGCAAGGAACGGCGCATTGTACACGCAAAAGACGGCAAGAATCCCCGATGTGATTGCGAGGTCTTTTCGTTTGGAGAAAGTGTAAGCCAACGCGGAAGTGAAGGGAGGGACAAGCGCGGCAATGAGGAAAAAGAACAGCCTGCCCGAAGCATAATCGGTCTTGCCGGTAAGCCACATCCCCAGCGCGGTGATGATGGAAGCAAGCGGCTGCCAGTAACTATGGGACGGATGCGGAAGCGACTTGACGCCATCGAGATAATTCCAAATGTAGGGTTCGGTAAAGCCTTTGCCCGCTGCCAGTTGAACGCCGCCTGCGAAGTAGTAATCCGAATCTAAATAGCCGGGCATGGATTGATATTGCGCGATGAAGACGGGCAGGGCGAGACCGAGGAGAAAGAGGAAGATGTAATGGCGGAAGTTCATTGGTAAATCGTAATTGAAGATTGGTAATTGGTAATTGAAGATTAACCCAAGTTGCTACTCTTGCTTAATTTTTACCGCAGAGGCGCGGAGGACATGGAGAAATTCATTAAAAACCCTGCGCCCTCTGCGACTCGGCGGTTCAAAACAGGCAAAATCCTTCTCTTTTGAAGGTGGCAACTTGCGTGAAGATTAAGATTTTGGCGCAAGGTCGGTCCAAATGCGCGGGGGGCGCAATGCCCACCAGCGAATCCAATATAACCCGATGACGGTGAACAGAGGAAGGAAAACAAAGATGATGTGCGGGGAAAATTCAAAGGGGAGGAGGGAAACCGCCCAAGGGACAAGCAAGACGAGCAGCATCAACAGCGCGGTGAGAAAATCCGCGATTTTGTGCCAGCGGTCATATACGATGGCGAAGATAAAAGCCAGCGGGATGATTAAGACCGCGAGGTGTTCCATTTCGGTGCGGTATCCCAGCAGCGGGGCGGAGGCAATGGAGAGGCAGGATGTCCAATAAAAACGGCGGAAGTCCGAATCGCGGGCGATGCTCCATTCGTAAGTGAGGGCAATGAGCAGGGTGAGGATAATTGCCCATGCAAGAACATTTCCGTATTCGGGGAAAAGCGCGGTGAGCGATTGGCGGAGGGTGAATCCAAAGTCGGCGCGGAGGTTGTTGACGACGGCGCGCAAAAATGGAATCAGCCAGTTGGCATATAAAAGAATCGAAACGGCTGCCATGACGAAGGTTAACATCAAAAAGCCGTATAACACGCCGATTCGTTTGTTGCGGTAGGCGCGGAGGACAACGAGAAAAATAAACGGCGCGCTGATTTCCCAATAATATGCGGAAAGCGCAATGAGCGCGCCTGTGGCTTCGTCGCGGTCTTCGCGCAGGGTGAAGAGCATGGCGGCGTAAAACAAACCAAGCAAAATTGCGGGGCTGGCTTCGTAGATGGATTGGATGGAATAAAAATTAAAGACGCCAATAATGATGAATAAAACGCCAAAAAGAATCGGGACTTCCCATTCAGTCAGGCGCAGGCTGAGGATGGCAAGCGGAATAAGGGCGAGCTGTAAAATCCAGGTGAAGACGGCGCGCGCGGTGAGCGGGTCGGAAAACAAGGT
>DAOTZP010000049.1:0-6459 GCA_034434265.1 Anaerolineales bacterium
AGGACACGGAGAAATTCATTAAAAACTCTGCGCCCTCTGCACATCGGCGGTTCAAAACAGGCAAAATCCTTTCTCCCTCTTGAAGGTGGCAACTTGGATTAAATTACGGCGGGGGAAGATAGTCCCATGGGTTAAGTTTCACCCCCGCCATAATTTCAAAATGCAGGTGCGGTCCGGAAGAGCGCCCAGTGGAGCCAATTGCGCCAATGGTTTCCCCCTGCCCCACGCTTTGTCCGCAGCCGCGATAAATGGCGGAAAGATGCGCGTATAAGGTTTGAAAACCGTTGCCGTGGTCAATCATTATCATATTGCCGTAACCGTAATTGTTCCAGCCGGAATATACAATGACACCGGCATCGGAAGCGTAAACGCCCTCGCCTTCCGCGCCTGCCAAATCAATTCCGCGGTGGTTTGCTTTTTCTGAATAATCAAAGCCCGAAAGATAATGTTTGTTCGTCGGGTACACAAAAGTTCCGTACCCCACCGCCCCGCCAGTGACCGGGTCGCAGGCGCCGTCTCCCAGCACGCGGGCGGAAGCGGGGTTTTGCCTTGTCACCCCCACAGGCGCGCCCCATGAAGAGAATTCTTTTGTGCCGCCGGGAATGACAAGCCATGTGCCGGGCGGGATGTTTGCATTTTCAAAATCGCCGATAGATTCAGGGTTTAGTTTGTTTGCAGGCAGGTTGATAATATCGGCAGCCGTTACGCCGTAGAATTTTGCCCACTCGCCAAACGGAATGCCGCCCAGCCATTCCCAATACACGCCATCCACCGGAAGGATATTCAACACCTGCCCCGCTTTCAATGAGTGAGGGTCGTCGTACAGAATATTAAAGTTGCCCCAAAGAATGGTTTGCGGTTGCAGCCCAAAACGCTCCGCAATGCCAAAGACCGTGTCGCCATCCTGCACGGTGTATTGAATAATCTCCTGACGCGGGCGGTTGGGGATATTGGTGTGAATCTGCGCGGAACGCGGAATGCCTTCAAGCAGCGCATCCGAACCGGAAAGCGGGCTTAAGGCTTGCCCGGCAGGCGCAGCCAGGGGGATGAAATTCTCCGCGTTGGATTCGGGGGCTGCGCCAGCCGAAAGGTAAAGATTCCGCATGAGGATAATCACAACTCCGATGGCGAGAATCGAAAAAAAGTTTGTTCCGGCGCGCAGCATGGATTCGCCCAAGCCAATTTGGGCAAGCAGGGCAAGCCAGCGGATTAAAAAGCCGCCGCGGGAATAAGGCGCGGGTCTTTCAGGTTTCTTGTCAGTATTGCTTTGCATAAAAAAATCATATCACGGTTGATTAAAAATTTTTTAAGACGACTGCCTGATTTTGGGATGGAACAACTGAATGCCGCCAATAATCATCAGTGAAATTGTTCCACAAATGAATGCCGTTACGGTCAGGCTTAAGGTTTCGGTCATCCAGCCGATGAGCAAACTGCCAAAGGGCGCAATGCCTTGAAGCGCCCATAAATAAATGCTAAAAACCCGCCCGCGCAGCGTATCGGGAACTTGTAATTGCAGCAGCGTGTTCATGGTGGCAAGTTGAATGACGGCGCCCCAGCCCATGAGCGCAATAATGCCCATGCTGAGCGGCAGCCAGCGCGAGAGCGTAACAATCATCATGCCAAAGATAAAAGAGCCTTCGCCCAGCAGCAGCCGCATTCCGCGCCGATGCGGAGCGTTATTGACCGCAATGGAAAAGGCGGCAATCAACGCGCCCACCCCTTGCGCCGTATAAAGCAGGGAATTGCGCGTGTCCACTGCGGTTTTGGTATCGCCAATTTGACCGAGCAGCTCGGTGGAAATCACCGGAAGTTGCAGCAGAAAGGGGAATGCCAAAACGCCAAGCGTGGCGGCAATCACCACCAAAAATCCAACCGAAGGGTTGTGGTACAGGTAGGCAATCCCTTCACGAAATTCATCCACCATTGGGCGGGTGCGCGGATGAACAGGCGCTTTGTATTGGGTACGCACGAAAAACAGCCCCGCAATAATGGCGGCAAAACTGACGCCATTAAGGAAAAACACCCATCCTTCGCCGTTATTGGGAAACAGCAAAAGAAAAGGGACAAGGAGGGAAGGTCCCAAAACGCGCGAAAGGTTAAAAGCGGTGGATTGCAGCGCAATGGCATTCGGCAAGGCTTCGCGCCCGACAATTTCAATCAGCATGGATTGGCGCGCCGTAATTTCAAACGCGGTGGCTGTTCCAAAAATGAGCGAAATTAAAACGATGTGCCAAATTTGAACCAAACCGGCAAGCGTGAGGTAAGCGAGGGCAAATGCGTCAAGCATCATGATAATTTGCAAAAAGACCACCGCTTTGCGTTTATCCACATGCTCCACCACAACCCCGCCCGGCAAGGCAAGGAAAAACGTGGGCAGCGTGGAGGCAAAGCCAATTAAGCCAAGGTCAAATGGTCGCCCGCTTAAGCGATACGCCAGCAGCGGGAGCGCCGTGTTTTGCATGGATGTGCCAATCAACGAAAGCAGGTGACCTGTCCAAAAGATGGCGAAATCGCGCGAGGCAAGCGCGGGAAACATTTGTGAAAGTTTAAGGCGAAGGTTCATGTATAAAGAATATGGCGGTGAAAGCGAAAAGATGTTTTAAGGGCGCACATATTTATCAAAAAACCATACGGTGCGCTGCATGAAAGGAAACCACTCTTTCGGGGAAAAAGAATGTCCCTCCTCCGGGTAGGCAAAGAGTTGCGAATTCTTCCCCGCTTTGAGCAGCTCTTCATGAATTTTTTTCGACCATTCCGGCGGCGTTCCCGAAGAAACTTTGCCGTCTTCCGTGCCGTAGGCAATTTGCACGGGAGCGGTCACATAAGTCAAATGATACAGCGGCGAAACGGATTTAAGCAATTCGGCATCGGCGGACACTTTGTAATATGCGTCAATCAAATCTTGCGGGGCGTCTTGCGGCAAAATATCGGACGAGTTGCAGTCCCATGCCTGTTCGCCCTCAAATACGCTCCCCAAGCAGCCGGGTCCCCAGCGCGCGATTAAATCCGCAAAGTCGCCGCTGACCGTGTTGTATAACACTGCGGCTTTCACGCGCGGGTCAATCGTCAACACTTTCAACGTCACGCCGCCGCCCATGCTGTGCCCCCACATGCCAATTCGCTGCGGGTCGGCTTCTTCAATTTGCGGGATGGCGTTCATCAGATTGATGACATCAATCACCAAGCCGGAATAAAACAGGCTGATGTCATATTCCGTTTTTGCCCAACTGCGGTAATCGGAAGCCAGCGTAATATACCCGCGCTGATTCAAATACGCCGCCGCGCGGTCTGTCCCATCGCCGGATTGATAGACCGCGCGCGAAAAAAAGCCGTGATTCATCATAATCACCGGGTAGGGGGCTTTTCCGCTTTTGGGGATTTGCAAAACAGCCGTAATGCCCAACCCCTCGCTGGTGTATTCCAGCAGATAGCGCGAAAAAACTTCGGTTTCAAGAATCAGCTCGCGGAAGGTGATTTGCCCGCCCGTAAATTTTCGTCCGCGCAATCCTTCAATCGTATATGGAAAGATTGCCTGACTGGTGGTTTTTGTGGCGGTGGGGAGGGGAATGGGAGTCAGAGTCGGCGCGGGCGTTGAAACAACAAACGTTTCCGTTGGCGCAGCAGCAACCAGAGGCGCAGGAGTCGGAGCGCATGAAACCATGAGCAAAGATAAAAAAATCAAACGCTTCATATCGTTGTGATTGTATCACCTTGAAATTTGCGCGAAGCAGCCCATCTCATCCTATTCTTATGCAATTGATAATTCGCAGCCTGTGGTCTGCGGTCATTATCTTTATTTTCAGCAACCGCTTAACTTGAAAGCGGTATAATCGCCCCATCAACTCTTTTGGAGGAACATAATGACCGACCTTCCGATTTATCCGCTCAGCGATGAGCATAAAATGATACGCGATGCCGCGCGCGATTTTGCCCAAAAGGAAATTGCGCCCATCGCCGCAGAGCATGACGAAAGCGGGGAATTTCCGCATCAAACGATTAAGAAAATGGGCGAGCTGGGATTTATGGGCATCGAAGTCCCCGAACAATATGGCGGGGCGGGCATGGACGCGCTGGCGTATGTCCTCGCGCTGGAAGAAATTTGCAAGGTGGATGCTTCGCACGGCGTGATTATGTCGGTGAATAATTCGCTGTATTGTCACGGTATTTTGAAATTTGGCACCGAAGAACAAAAGAAAAAATTCATCACGCCCATTGCTTCGGGCAAAGCCATTGGCGCGTATTCGCTGACCGAACCCCAAAGCGGCTCGGACGCGGGGACGATGAAAAGCAAAGCCACGCGCGAAGGCGATTTTTATGTGTTGAACGGGCGCAAGAGCTGGGTCACAAGCGGACCGGTGGCAGATTACTTTGTGGTCTTTATGATGACCGACCCCGAAAAGAAACAAAAAGGCGTAAGCGCGTTTTTGGTGGAAGGCAACACCAAAGGTCTGATTCGCGGAAAGAAAGAACCCAAACTCGGCATCCGCGCCTCCGCAACCAGCGAGCTGATTTTTGAAGACTGCCGCATCCCCGCGGAAAATTTGCTCGGCAAGGAAGGTGAAGGATTCAAAATCGCCATGACAGTGTTGGATGCGGGACGCATCGGGATTGCAACCCAGGCGTTGGGAATCGCCGAAGCCGCGTACGAAGCCGCCCGTCAGTATGCCCGCGACCGCGAAGCGTTCGGTCAGCCGATTGGCGCATTTCAGGGAACAGGATTCAAAATCGCCGATATGAAGACGCGCATCGAAGCCGCGCGATTGTTGATTTACAACGCCGCCATCACCAAAGATAAATCCAAAAACAACGACGGACGATATTCGCTGGAAGCCTCGATGGCAAAATTATTCGCATCAGAAACCGCCATGTATGTCACACATCAAGCCGTGCAAATTCACGGCGGCATGGGGTACAGCAAGGAACTGCCCGTTGAGCGTTACTTCCGCGATGCGAAGATTACCGAAATTTACGAAGGCACGAGCGAAATTCAACGCCTTGTAATCTCGCGGTTGGAGCTGGGAATTAAGTAAAGTCAAAGACCTTACAGGTTTTCTGAAACCTGTAAGGTCCGCTTTTCATAAGGACAACATGAAAGCAGTTCTCTTTCACCAACACGGCGGACCCGAAGTCCTGCAATATACCGATTTTCCCACGCCCGAACCAAAAGCGGGCGAAGTCCTCGTGCGGATTCGCGCCGCCGCGCTCAACCGCATGGATGTGATGGTACGCAATGGCTGGCAGGGACTACGCCTCGACATGCCGCACATCAACGGAGCGGACGGCGCGGGCGAGGTTGCCGCACTGGGCGAAAACGTCAGCGAATTTCAAATCGGCGACCGCGTTTGCATCAACGCCAACCTCGGCTGCGGAGAGTGCGACTTCTGCCAAAGCGGACGCGACAACCTATGCCGCAAATGGCACTTGCTGGGCGAAACCGTGCGCGGCGCTTACGCGGAATATGTTGCGCTGCCCGCCAGACAGTTATACAAACTCCCCGCGGACTTTGACTTTCATCACGCCGCAGCCGCCGCGCTGGTGTATCAAACCGCGTGGCATTCCCTCAAGCGCGGAAATTTGCAAGCAGGCGAAACGCTTGCCATTGTCGGCGCGGGCGGCGGAGTGAACAGCGCCAGCATTCAAATTGGAAAATATCTCGGCGCAAAGGTCATCGTCATCGGCTCAAACGCCGAAAAACTAAAACAAGCCGAAGCCCTCGGCGCGGATGTATTGATTGACCGCAGCAAGGAAGAAGATTGGTCCAAAGCCGTCTTTCTTGCAACCGATAAAAAAGGCGTGGATGTGATTGTGGACAACGTTGGCACAACCTTCCCGTTAAGTTTGCGCGCGCTCAAAAAAGGCGGAAGGCTGCTCACCGTAGGCAACAGCGGCGCGCCCAAATTTGAAATTGACAACCGCTTCATCTTCGCCAAACATATTTCCATCATCGGCTCAACGATGAGTCCGCTGGCGGATTTCAAAGAAGTGATGGATTTGGTCACAGCCGGCAAACTCAAACCCGTTCTCGACAAAACCTTCCCATTAAAAGACGCCGCCGCCGCGCAGGAAAGATTGTGGAAAGGCGAAAACTTCGGAAAAATTACGCTGGATGCAGGATAGACAATAAAAATCATCAGCGCTGCAAGTGGAAGATACCGTGACCATTCAACTGGAAATTGATTTATAAAATCATATTTCTGAATTAGAATGAAGTTGAGGCAGTATCATGAAGCAATTTGACCGAATCACATTTGACCCTAATATAATGGCGGGACGCGCATGTATTCGCGGCATGAGAATTACAGTCGCGCTAATACTCAATCTCATCTCAAATGGAATGACTTCACCTCAAATCATCGCCGAATATCCCTGTCTTGAAGAAGAAGATATTCGACAATCTTTACAATACGCAGCTTGGTTGGCGGAAGAACAAATCCAAACGCTGGAGTTTTCTGCTTC
>DAOTZP010000050.1:0-3826 GCA_034434265.1 Anaerolineales bacterium
CCCTTAAGAATTTCCTTATCTTCAATACTGACGTGCAGGTTTCTAATTTCCAACGATGACATGCGTTTCACTCCTTAAGCCATTGCAGGCGTTTTTACTGAATTTTTGGGATTATAGCAAAATAGAAAGAATTTGTCAATATTTATGATAATTTTCTAGTAAATCCAACAACATTGTCCATATTTTGCACAGCATAGAGACCTGCCGAGTTTTCCCAATCACCTGCCACACCTGCGCCATCACCTAAAAGTACTGTGCGTCATAATGCGCTTTTTTACTATAATTAAACAAAACAAATCCAAATTGCCTTGTTTTAATCCCAAAAGCGCTTTGTTGAAATGATACAAACCATTTGGCGCAAGGTATTGGAGCGTTACATCTCCTTTCCGCTCCGGTGCGCTTTGGGGGGCAATGTGGAGGGCAATGTCAGGGGGAACGCTCACTGCGCTGACAAGGAAATCACTCCAACGAGCATTTTCAAAACATTACAGGAGAAATGAGTATGAAACGTTTTGCCCACATCATTGCATTAAGCGCCTTGCTCGCCAGTTTGTTTACAAGCATCTCCCCGCAGCCTGCGCGGGCGGCAAGCGGCGCGACACTTACCGTCACCACTACAGCGGATACAGACGCGCTGGACGGCAATTGTTCGCTGCGCGAGGCAATCACCGCTGCAAACAGCGACGCAGACTATAAGGAATGTACTTCAACTGATGTATATGGGGATGAAAGCATTGATTTCAACATTAGCGGGAACCCTACAATCACCTTGTCATCTGCTTTGCCAAATATCAACTCAAATATTACGATTGACGGGTTTAATAATGGCAATAAAATCGTTATTGATGGAAATGACCTGTACCGTCCTTTTTATGTAAGTCCGATAGGAACCCTGTCACTCACAGACATGACCCTGCAAAACGGCTATATCAATGTCGGAAACGGGGGAGGGGCGATAACGAATGAAGGCGGCAACTTAACCGTCACAAAGGTTTCATTTATCGGGAATGTAACAACAAACAACGGCGGAGCGGTTTTGACATTCTCCGCTGGAACGACCTTTATTAATAGGTCTTCATTTTACCAAAACGAAGCCGGAGCAGATGGCGGAGCAATTTCAAATCTTGGGTTGCCGGTGACCACCACAACAACCATCAGCAACTCCACCATTTTTGAAAACACCGCTAGCGCTGCCGGTGGAATTAGCAATAACGCGGGAACGCTTTATATTTATAATTCCACCATCAGTAATAATTCAGCAAGCAGCTCGCCAGGTTCAGTCGGCTCATGGAATGGAACAGGCAACCCTGCAAACGATCCGATTACCGAGATATACAATTCCATTTTAGTAAACAGCACGCAAGACACTGGTTCCACTCCCAGCGCAAATGATTGCCACCTTCCTTATGGCACAGTTGCCGGAAGCAACAATATCATTGAAGCCGCATCTGCAAACTGCTCTACAATTGTGTTAAGCAGCGTAGACCCCGGCTTGGGCGACCCCACAGGCAACCCTGCCTACTTGCCTTTTGAAATCGGCAGTTCCGCAATGGACACGGGCGATAATGTCATCTGCGCCGCAGCGCCGGTTAACAATTATGACCAGCGCGGGTTCACCCGCCCCGCAGACGGAAACTGGGACAGCGCCTCCACCTGCGATATTGGCGCGTTTGAATTTGCCCCCAAACTGTATGTGGATGACTCAGCGACATCCGGATTAAGCAACGGGACAGATTGGGCAAACGCCTACCTCACTTTGCAAAGCGCGCTCAAAATTGCCACCAGTCAAACTGTGGTGTGGGTGGCTGCGGGCGTGTATTATCCCGATGAAGGCGGCGACGCGATTGATAACGACCCGCTTTCCACTTTCAACTTGCCAAATGGCGTGGCGATTTTTGGCGGCTTCAATGGAACAGAAACTGCGCTTAACCAGCGTGATGTGAAAACAAATCTCACCATCCTAAGCGGCGATATTGGCAAAGACGACCTTGACGTAGATGGAAACAAAATTGCCGAAATATACACGGACATCCAAAACAATAACGCGTATCACGTCGTCACCGCAAACGGCGTGAATGGAAACACCGTGCTTGATGGTTTCATCATCACCGCCGGACAAGCGGATGGAACTGCGCCTCACCATGTGGGCGGCGGCATGTTCATTCACACCGGCGCAACCCCCACGCTTGAAAACTTAACCTTCTACGGCAACCTTGCCAACAATGGGTCAAATGGTCTGGGCGGCGGTATGTACATGGAAGGCAACAGCGCTCCCAGTTTTAAGAACGGTTACTTTAACGGCAACGGCGCGTATGTAGGCGGCGGCGCATTATTTGTGGATAACTCAGCCCCCATCATCGAAGCGGTAACCATTGAAAACAATGCCGCACCCTACGGCGGCGGCGTGGAGTATTACAACGGCAGCGGCGGGACTTTTACCAACTCTACCATTTTCAATAACGAAGCAACCACCGGCAACGGCGGCGGATTCTATAATGCCGACAGCAGCCCAACGCTAAGGAATGTCACCATTTCGCACAATAAAGCGCAGGGAACAAACGGCGGCGGATTCCACAACATTGATACAGACACATTTGCCACGCCCGCCAAGCCGATTTTGCTCAACACCATCATCGCCAACAGCGTCAGCGGCGGAGATTGCGTTACATCCACCGTGGGAAGCGGCACAGACGCATCGCTTGACGCCAGCAGCGCATCAAACCTGATTGAAGACTCCGCCAACGCATGTGGATTGAGCAACGGCGTGAATGGCAACAAAGTAGGCGTGGACCCGGCGCTTGCGCTGCCTGCCAACAATGGCGGATACGCGCCAACGATGAGACTTCAACCCGCCTCCCCGGCTGTGGATGCAGGCTCCAATACCTCTTGTGCCTCATTGGACCAGCGCGGCAACAGTCGAGCCTTAAGCGTCAGCGACCCGTGCGATATGGGCGCGTATGAACTGCAAAAAGGTTCTGTTACCTTTTATTCCACCGCCTCGCAGGACGGCTGGATTTTGGAAAGCGGAGAAAATACAAACGCCGGCGGCACGCTGGATAAAAACGCCCAAACACTCAACATTGGAGATGACGCATCCGACCGGCAATACCGCTCCGTTTTGTCCTTCAACACCGCAGCCATTGACGACACCGCAGTCGTCTATAAGGTGACGCTCAAACTCAAACGCTCCGGAACGCCTACGGGCGGCGGCAATCCCATCAGCAAACTTGGGGGGTTCATGGTAATCGTCAAAAATGGAACATTTGGAACCAGCGCCCTCGCAAAAGGCGATTTTAAAGCAGCGGGCAGCAAAACCGTTGGACCGATTGCTTCCGCATTGCAGAATATTTTCTCTCTAAACCTAAACAGCGCTTCGACTTTTATCAACAAAACAGGTTTGACGCAAATCCGCCTGCAATTCAAGAAGGATGACAACGACAACAACCTTGCAAACATCCTCAAAGTGTACAGCGGCAATACAGGCACAGCGGCAAGCAAACCGCAGTTGATTGTGGACTATTACATTCCATAAATACTTTGATTATGGCTTTGACGGCGCAAATAATTGCGCCGTCAAAGTTATTAATAAAACAAGGAGCAAACATGAAATTGAAAACCAAACTAATGCAAGCCATTATGGTATGCAGCCTGTTGTTGTACACATCAAGCATAAATTTGGAAACCGCACAGGCAAGCGGCGGCGAAATTGTCGTCAATTCCTACGAAAACAGAGAGTGTCAAAAAGAATGGGCTAAAATAGAGCGATGACCACCTGCCCACATTGCCAACGAACCACCCGCCAAAACAAAGCGGGGACCACCAATGC
>DAOTZP010000051.1:0-6348 GCA_034434265.1 Anaerolineales bacterium
AACAAAAAAATAATGAATCCAGTTTGCTGACCGGGAATGAAGCGCTGGCATGGCAACAACTTGATTTTGAATAAATTTTACCTGAATCTTTTTTATAAAAAATAGCCTTATGGTTGGATATTGGTTTGTTTGACAATTTGTTCCCCCGTCTCCATCACTTCTGCCTGAATTTTCCCCGCTGAAAGTTCGCGCAGCGCGTGTTGAAACGCATCAAACTCGCTCATTGGAAACCGCAGCGTCATGGTCACATCCGCCGCGAAGTCCTCGCCCAAAATTTCCCCTTGGTGACGCTGCGCCAGCAGGCGGACTCTCTCCAACAGCGGATACGGCATGGCGAGCATGGCAATACAAACGGTAACGCGCCTTCCCCTGCCCGCTGATTGAACAGCCAGCCGGGCGGACTCGGTATAAGCCTTGACCAATCCGCCCGTGCCGAGCAGCGTTCCGCCAAAATAGCGGGTGACGACCAAAACCGCATCGCCGAATCCGCTCCCCCGCAGGACGGTGAGCGCGGGTTTTCCCGCTGTGCCAGCCGGTTCGCCGTCATCGGAAAAATATTCCGTCACTGTATTTCCTCCGCCAATGATGTATGCCGGTACATTGTGCGTTGCGTCCGCAAATTCTTTTTTTATGCGCGCAATAAAAGCGCGCGCTTCTTCAATGCTGAATGCGGGCGCAAGCGTGGCAATAAACCGCGAATTGACAACAGTCAATTCGCGGCGCGTTTCGGAAAGCGGAATGTCGTATGCGGCTGCCATTACTCAAATTCAATGTCAATCTCTTCGTCTTCTTTCCAGTCTTCCGCGCGCTCAAATTCGATTTCCCCAAACAATACTTCCTGCCGTGCGTGGATGCGGTAGCGCTTGATTAATTCCAGCATGGCGAGAAACGTCACCACAATTTCAATGCGCGTGGCTTTATCGGTAATCAGTCCGCTGAACGTGGCGCGTTGAACCATGCGCAATGTTTTGGTGATGTATTCAATCTTTTCGCGGATGGTGACGCGCGGGGCGGCAATGACCGTGCCAAGCGATTCTTTTTTCTTGCCTTTGCTAAACGCGGATTCGGCTGCTGCGAGCAAGCCTTCCAGCGTCAGGTTGGAAAGGTCGAGTTTTGCTTCCACTTTTGGGGGCGGCGCAACGCGCAGGTAGGTGTGCAAATGCTGTTCCTGCCGTTCCATGAGCCATGCGGCAATTTCTTTATAACGCTTGTACAAAACAAGCATTTCCACCAGCTCGACGCCGGGGTCTTCTTCGCCGGGTTCGCGCTGAACAGGGCGGGGCAGCAGCGCTTCGGATTTGATTTGCACCAGTTTTGCCGCAATGACCAAAAAGGAGGAAATTTCATCGGGCTTCATTTGTTCCAGCCCGTGCAGGTAGTTCAAATACTGGTCTGTGACGGAAGCTAGCGAAATTGCCGTGATGCTTAACTCGGCGCGCTCAATCAGATTCAATAAAAGGTCCAGCGGACCTTCGTACACGGGGGTTTGCACCTTGTACCCTGAAATTTGATTTCCTAGCAGGTTTTCCATAGCGCGCGAATTATACCAGCGTATATCATGTATAATCCGCACATGCCAAACTTAACCCACCTCGACGAACACGGGCGCGCCAGCATGGTGGATGTAAGCCCAAAACCTGAAACCGAACGAACCGCCATTGCGCGCGGCGAAATTCACATGAAAAAAGAAACTTTTGATTTAATCCGCGCCGGGCAGGTAAAGAAAGGCGATGTGTTAACCGTCGCCCAGATTGCGGGCATCAGCGCGGCAAAGCGCACTTCGGAACTAATTCCGCTTTGCCACCCGCTCTTCCTCTCCAAAGTGGATGTGGAACTGACGCTGGATGAATCCCTGCCCGGAATTATCATCACCGCGCTGGCAAAAACAACGGGCAAAACCGGCGTGGAAATGGAAGCCCTCACCGCTGTTTCTGTTGCCGCCCTGACGGTATATGACATGGCAAAAGCCGCCGAAAAAACCATGCGAATTCAAAATATTCGTTTGATTGAAAAACACGGCGGACAAAGTGGAGATGTTGTCAATGAATAAGATTAAGTTGCTGTTTTTTGCCACCATCCGCGACCGCGCGGGAGTCAAATCCGCTGAAATGGAAATTCCATTGGATATGACCATTCTTCAATTGAAAGAAAAAATCGTTCAGGAATACCCCGCGTTGAAGGAATCCCTGCAATCGGCGTTGATGACCGTCAACCGCGAGTATGCGTTTGATGAAGCCGTTATTCCCCCGAATGCTGAAATTGCGCTCTTTCCCCCCGTCAGCGGAGGATGATGTATGCCCGCGCGAAAAGTTGAAGTGACGCCGTACAATCCGCTTTGGCGGGAGCTGTATCAAAAAGAAGCCGAAGCCTTGCAGGAAATTTTCAAGGATGAAGACGCCGTGTTTCACCACATTGGCAGCACCGCCGTGCCGGGACTTTCCGCCAAGCCGATTATTGACATTTTGGGCGAGGTGAAAGACATCCATCGTGTGGACGGCTTGAACGAAGCCCTCTCCGCGCGCGGGTATTTGGTCAAAGGTGAAAATGGAATCGCGGGGCGCAGGTTCTTCATTAAAGGCGCGGAATCCGAGCGCACGCATCATGTTCATATTTTTCAAAAAGGAAACCCCGAAATTGCCAAACACTTGAACTTCCGCGATTATCTGCTCAATCATCCGCAGGAAGTTACCGCCTACGGCAAATTGAAAGAAAGCCTTGCGGCGCGGCATCCCGCGGATATTGAGGCGTACATTGAAGGAAAAACCGCGCTTGTAGAGGAATTGACCCAAAAGGCAATGAATTGGAAAATGAATAAATACCCCACCGTTTTTTCCGTGACTGAATCTGAAATTGATTTGAATGACCTGCTCGCCAAAATTACGCTCACCTCCACCGGCGCGGCTGCAATTTTTACCGGCATGGTGCGCGGAGAAACCTTGCGCGGCGAAGCGCATGTGACCGAATACCTTGAATACGAAGCCTATGTGCCAATGGCGGAAGCGAAGATGAAACAGGTTGCCGATGAAATTCGCGCGCGCTGGCATACGGTGGAAGGGATTGCCATTGTGCAGCGCATTGGCAGGCTGTACCCCAAAACGCCGACGACATTAATCGCCTGCACAGCCGCGCACCGCGATACCGGCGTGTTTGAAGCGGCGCGCTATGGCATTGACCGTTTGAAGGAAATTGTGCCGATTTGGAAAAAGGAAATTGGACCCGATGGCTCTGCATGGGTGGAGGGCGATTACATCCCCAAGCCGGGAGAATAGCTCATGCTTCTTGAAACGCCGCGCCTGCTTCTTCGCAATTTTCAAGATGCGGACCTTGAGTTTTTTTTGCATACCGCAACGACCCGCAAGTGGCAAAATATCAGGGCTGGGATTTTCCGTATTCGCGCGCCAAAGCGGAGAATTTCATCCGCCGCATGAAGGAAATTTCCCTGCCTGTGCAAAGCGACTGGGTTCAATATGCCGTTGCCTTAAAAGCCACAAACGAATTAATCGGCGATTTGGGCTGTTACTTAAAAAAGGAAGACGCGCGTCAGGCGGTGATTGGTTTTACCATTGCTTCCGCCCATTGGCGCAAAGGTTATGCCAGCGAGATTATTCCCGCGCTGTTGCAATTTCTTTTTGAAGAGATGAACATGCACCGGGTGGTTGCCGATTGCGATACGGAAAACGCCGCCTCCTATCGCACGTTGGAAAAACTCGGCTTTCGGCGCGAAGCCTGTTTTGTGGAAAGTTTTCTTTTCAATGGCGCGTACGCCAGCGAATATCACTACGCCATGCTGCAACGCGAATGGCGGGCAAAAATAAAGGGATGACATTTTTTATGCGCCCGACGTATCTTGAAGTTAATCTCAGCCAACTGAAACAAAACCTGCAAGCCATCCGCGCTCATGTTGCGCCCGCCAAAGTTTTGGTTGTGCTGAAAGCCAATGCTTACGGTCACGGGGTGGATGGCGTTGCGCCGTTCATTGCTCCGTTTGCCGATTATATCGGCGTGGCAATTCCCGAAGAAGGAATTCACATCCGCAGGATGGGAATTAAAACGCCGATTTTGGTGATGGGCGGAACGTTGCCGGAGCAGATACCTGATTTTCTTGAATATGATTTGACTCTTGCCGCGTCTTCGCTCCCCTTGTTGGAATCAGCCGAGCAAGCCGCATCCGCCGCCCGAAAACGGCTGAAAGCGCATTTGAAGATTGATACAGGCATGGAGCGAATCGGCGTCCGCGAATATGAAGCGCGGGCGTTGATTGAAGCGTCGTTGAAATGCAGGCATATCGAGGTGGAGGGAATCTTCACCCACTTTGCCAACTCCGAAGTGATGTCGCTGCGCGGCGCGCGGCAGGAACATCCCATGACTTCGCCGCTGATTCAATTGGAACGGTTTGAAGAAGCGTTATCGGTCTATCAGACATTAAGCGAGCCGCTTCCAAAACTCCGCCACACGGCAAATTCCGGCGCAACGCTGTTGTACCCGCAAAGTTATTACGACATGGTGCGCCCGGGCGTGTTGTTTTACGGCGTGTACCCCGCGCGCGATATTGAGCGAAGTATTCAAGTGAAGTCCGCGCTTGTTTGGAAATCGAAGGTGGTGTTCAGCAAAATCACCGAAGCGCGGCGCGGCGTGAGTTATGGCTCGCTCTGGCATTCGGAGCAGCCAACGCGCATTCTTACCATTCCATGCGGGTATGCGGACGGGTATTTTCGCCGCATGACCAACCAGCCGAAGGTGGTCATTAATGGCAGGAAATATCAGCAAGTGGGAAGAATTTGCATGGACCAGTTTATGGTCAATGCGGAATCGGATGATATTGATGTCGGCGCAGAAGTCAGCCTGTTGGGGAACGGCATTACGCCCGAAGATTTGGCGGACTGGGCAGGCACAAACGAATATGAAGTGATGACCAACATCAGCGCGCGCGTGCCGCGCGTGTTTGTGGGGTAAAATTACAAAAAAAAACAAAACCTGACAGGTTTTACAGCCCGTCAGGTTTTTTATCCAACGAGGTGTGTTTTGAATCAAAAGATGAAAGAATATTTGAATTTGCTGGTTGTCTCCGGCGTGGTGATTGGGCTGGACCAATGGACAAAATGGCTGACGCGCGAGCATATTCCGCTTGGGGAACAGTGGCTGCCCGATTCGCTTATATGGTTAATGCCGTATGCGCGGTTTGTTCACTGGTATAACACGGGCGCCGCGTTTGGCATGTTTCAAAACGGCGGCATGGTGTTTGCCGGGCTGGCGGTGATTGTGATTGGCGCGATTATTTACTATTACCCGCAAGTGGAAAAGGAAGATTGGGCGCTAAAACTTGCCATGGGGCTGCAACTTGGCGGCGCTACCGGCAACTTGATTGACAGATTGACGCAGGATTTCAAAGTCACTGATTTTATTTCGGTTGGCTCATTTCCGGTGTTTAACATCGCGGACGCATTCATCACCATTGGCGTGCTGGTGTTGCTGCTTGGCGTATGGTTAAAAGAAGTGGAAGAAAAAAAGAAAAAATTATCAGACCCCGGCAGCCAATCCCCGGCGGAAAGTAAGCAGCCATCTGCGCAAAACGAAGAATCTCACAGTGCGGTAATTGAAAAATGACCGACCGCGTGGAAACATTTCAATACAACGAAGCAACCCCAGAACGGCTGGATAAATTTCTCGTTTCAAAACTGCCGGAGTTTTCGCGCGCGCGGATTCAAGGGCTGATTGCCGATGGCTTTGTGCGGGTGAATAACGTCCCTGCGAAAAAGTCCGGGCTGGTGATAGAGGCTGGAACGGAAGTCCAAGTCCGCGTGCCGCCGCCTGCGCCAAGCGGCTTGACAGGTGAGAACATTCCGCTGGACATCATCTTCGAAAATGATGATTTGCTGATTGTAAATAAACCGGCGGGGATGGTGGTTCACCCGGCGGCGGGTCATGCTTCGGGGACGTTGGTGAACGCGGTGCTGGGCTATGACCCGGAAATTGAAGGCATTGGCGGCGAGGAACGCCCCGGTCTCGTGCATCGGCTGGATAAAGATACATCCGGGCTGATTGTGCTGGCAAAAAATGAGCGCGCCCATGCGTGGCTGCAAGACCAATTTCGCCTGCGAACAGTGAATAAGACATACCTCGCCCTTGTGGATGGCAAGCCGCCGACGCCGACCGGGCGGGTGAATGCGCCCATTGGGCGTGACCCAAGTCACCGCAAAAAAATGGCAATTGTGCCGCCGCACAAGGGGCGCGAAGCGGTGAGTGAGTATAAAACGGTGAAAGAATTT
Organism: Anaerolineales bacterium; assembly: GCA_034434265.1. GTDB lineage: Bacteria > Chloroflexota > Anaerolineae > Anaerolineales > Villigracilaceae > Villigracilis. The sequence goes on from DAOTZP010000051.1 coordinate 6,267, forward strand.
AAGAATCACACGCTGCTTGAATTTCACCCGCTGACCGGGCGCACGCATCAAATTCGTTTGCATTGCGCGTTTTTGGGCTGCC
>DAOTZP010000052.1:0-8764 GCA_034434265.1 Anaerolineales bacterium
ACCGAAACGCCAGCAACCGAAGCCCCGGCCGCCGAAACGCCCGCTTCGTCCGGCGGCGAAATCAGCTTCGCCAATGATGTCATGCCCATCTTCAATAAATACTGCACCAAGTGTCACGGTGTTGATGATGTAAAAGAAGGGCTGGACCTGACAACTTACGACAACTTAATGCAAGGCTTGTTTAATGGCGCGGTGATTGTTCCGGGCAACGCTGCCGAAAGCATATTGGTGGATTTAGTCGCGCGCGGCAAAATGCCCAAACGCGGCGCAAAGCCTTCCCCGGCGGATATTCAAATCATCACCGATTGGGTAAATTCGGGCGCGCCAAATAATTAACGTAAGTTGCAGCTTTTCAAAAGAACAGCGAGTTCGCCTGTTTTAAACCGCAGAGCTGCCGAGTTCGCAGAGTTTTTAATGAATTTCTCCGTGTCCTTCGCGCCTCTGCGGTAAAAATTAAGCAAGTGTAGCAACTTGGATTAATTAATTAGACTGCTTGCAAAACCCAAAATTGAAATCAGGCGCGCCAACTGCGCGATGACTAACTCGCTGCCCGCCCTGCAAAATTCCGCAAAGTGACTGCCATTTTATGGCTGTCACTTTTTGTTTATGACATTTCCATCTACCAAAAACAAATTGCATTATATATAATATATAATCATGCCCTTAAACCTTGACCACAAACCCCTGAAAGAAGAAATCTTTGACGCACTGCACAGACAAATCATCGCGGGAAAATACGCCCCCGGCGACTGGCTGCGGCAAGAGGAGATAGCCTCCCAAACGGGAGTCAGCATGACTCCCGTGCGCGAAGCGCTTGACCTGCTGGTCGCTTCCGGCGTGGCGGAGCGGGTGCCCTATCGCGGCGTGCGCGTGCGCGAGATGAATGTCAAGGACGTGGTGGAAGCCTACGGGATGCGGCTTGTGCTTGAAGTGATGATTGCAAAAGAAGCGGCAAAACAAATTAACCCAAATCAAATCGCGCGGTTGGAAAAAATGATTGCCGGGATGAAAAACGTCCGCACGTTGAATGAAGTCTCCCACATCCGCGAACTCAGCCGCGAGTTTCATCACTTGATTGCGGAAATCACGCAAAACGATTTGTTGATAAAACTGTACGGCGTGGTTTCCAATGCGTTTCCCGACTGGCTGCTGTACGAAGCCATCTTCCGCAATCCGGAACTGCTCGACAAAAGCATGAATGACATGAACCGCGAACATACGGCGATTGTGAATGCGCTCAAAAAAAGGGACGGCGAAAAAGCCGCGCAGAAATCCATTGCCCATGTAATGGAATCAGGAAAGTGGCTGAGAAAATATTTGAATGTTCCGGCAGAATTGCTGCATGAAAAAGAAGAACAGGTCTTATTTCTAATCAACAAATCCAACAAATAAGGAGAATACCATGTCAGAAGAACTGTATCAACAAATGGCGCAAAGCATCATTGACGGAGACTCGGATGTTGCTGTGGAATTGGCGCAAAAAGCCATTGAAATTGGAATGCACCCGCTGGACGCCATCACCAAAGGTTTTGTGGTGGGGGTGAACTACATCGGCGACCAGTTTGGCAAGGGCGAAGCCTTTTTGCCCGAACTCGTCATGGCGGGCGAAGCAATGAAAGCCGCTGTTGCCACGCTCGAACCGGAATTGTTGAAACTGGGCTCGGCGCGTGAAACGCTTGGGCGCGTTGTGCTTGCCACTGTGGAAGGCGATATTCACGAAATCGGCAAAACGCTGGTGGGAACAATGTTGAGCGCCTCCGGCTTTGAAGTGACCGACCTCGGTGTGGACCAGCCCGCCGAAAAAATCATCAGCAAGGCGTTGGAAATTGACGCGCAAATTATCGGCATGAGCGCCCTGCTCACAACCACAATGGTACGCCAGCGCGAAGTCATCGAAGAGATGGACAAGGAAGGCTTGCGCCCGCGCATCAAGGTCATGGTCGGCGGCGCGCCCATCACCCGCGACTGGTTCGAAAAAATCAAAGCGGACGGCTATTCCGAAGACGCCGTCGGCGCGGTGAAGGTTGCGAAGGAACTGGTAGGAAAAGCGGAGTAGTGACTGGTGACTGGTGATTGGTAATTGGTGATTGATTCACTTGCCCGGGAGGGCTTATGCCGAAAAACATCAAAACCATCAGCGACCCCAGATTGAAACTGGAAGTCCTGACGAAGGAAGACGTCCGCAAGATTCACGAGACGACTCTGCGAATCATCGAGCAGGTCGGCGTGAGATTTCCGTCCAAACGCGCGCTGGATATTTGGGAGGCGCACGGCGCGACGGTGGACCGCGAAAAGAAAATCGTCAAGGTCAAGCCGCACGTCATCGAAGAGGCGTTGAAGAAAGCGCCCTCGCAATACGTTCTCGGCGCGCGCGACCCGGAACAAAACCTGCCGCTGGACGGCAATCACGTCTGTCTTGCCACGGACGGCTGCGGGGTGGAAATCATTGACATCGAAACGGGCGTGAAGCGCACTTCCGTATTGAGCGACGTGCGCGACATTGCCCGCGTCGCCGACGGAACGCCGGAAATCGCCTTTCACTGGGTGGCGCTCTCCGCGCAGGATAAGCCCGTCGAATCGCGCGGCTTGCACGAAATCAAAACCGTGTGGGAAAACTCCACCAAGCACGTGCAAACCGAATCGATTTACAACGTCGAAGAAGCCAAAGCCGCGATTGAAATGGCGACCATACTGGCGGGAAGCAAGGAAGAACTCCGCAAGCGTCCCGTGCTTTCGCTCATGCAATGCACCGCCCCCCCGCTGGGACACGACGGCGGCTCGCTTGACGCGGCTTTACTTGCGGCTGAAGTTGGAATCCCCACCGGCTTTATGACCATGTCCGCGTGTTTGACCACCGGTCCAGCAACAATGGCTGGGACTCTCGCCGTCGGCAACGCGGAAGTGATAGCCGCCACCGCGCTGCTGCAATTGGCTTATCCCGGCGCGCCCGTTTTCTACGCCGCCGCGCAAACCGCCTCCGACATCCGCACCGGCGCGTACACCGGCGGCGGACCCGAGGACTTCCTCTTCGGCGCGGCGACCAACGCCCTCGCGGACTTTTACAACATCCCGCTTTCGATGGGCGCGTTTGCCACCGGCGCAAAAGAACCCAACTGGCAAGCCGGGCTGGAAGGCGCGATGTCCTCCTTCATGGCGAGCGTCGTCATGTCCGACATGCTGCTCGGCGCGGGCTTTTTGCACGGCAGCCGAATCTGGTCCTACGCCGAGATGATGATGGACTGCGAAATTTTCTCCATCGTGGAAAAAGTGATTCGCGGAATCGAAGTGAACGACGAGACTCTCGCCTTCGAGGCGATTGCCAACGTCGGTCCGGGCGGACACTTCCTCGCGCAGAAGCACACCAAGAAGCACATGCGCGAAATCTTCATCCCGCAATTCCTCGACCGGCGTCCGTACTCGGAATGGGAGACCAAGAAAGACAACGCCCCCGATTGGGCATTAGCCAAAGCCCGCAAGATTCTCAAAGAACATCAGCCCGAACCGATGGACGAGAAAATCAGCAAAGAGATGGAAAGAGTTATCAAGTCGGTTGAGAAATAAGAGATTGGAGATTAGAGACTGGAGATTAGTTTTTCGGTCATCTAATCTCTAATTACCAATTACTAACCCCCATGCGCCCCAAACTTACCCTCCTTAGTGACGAAATCATAAACCGTATTCTCCAAGAGGCTTACGAGTTGCTGCTCAAGCCCGGCATTAAAGTTCAGAATGAAGAAGCGCGCAAACTGCTTGCCAAAGCCGGAGCAAAAGTTGATTCCGAAACGCAGGTGGCGAAGATACCAGCCTCGCTCGTGCATCAGGCGCTGGTGAGCGTGCCGCGCAAGTTCTTTCTCTACGATTACGATGGCAGCCCAACCGTACAGTACGGCGGTGATGCCGTCCACTTTGACCCGGGTTCTTCGGGCATTACCATGCTCAACCCCGATACGCTCGAACACGAAACCACAGAAACGCCGCACCTCATCCGCTTGCTCAAAGTCGCGGAGCAAATTCCGCAGTATGACGCGCAATCCACCGCCGTCATCTGTCACGATGTTCCTAAAGAAATTCAAGACTCCTATCGTTTATATCTCGCGCTGCTGTATTCCAAGAAGCCCATCGTCACGGGCGCGTTCACCAACAAGACCGTGCAGGAAATGATTGACATGCTGACCGTCTTCGCAGGCGGGGAAGAGGCAGCCCGAAAGAAACCCCGCGCGATTTTCGATGTCTGTCCCGCGCCGCCGTTGATTTGGTCCAACTTTGGGGCGGGGAATTTAATCGCATTGGCGCGCGCCGGAATCCCCGCGGAGATTGTCTCCGTTCCGCTGGCGGGAGCGGCAGCCCCAGTGACCATGCTCGGCACGGTGACTCAACATACGGCGGAGGTCCTCGCGGGCATCGTCATTCACCAACTGGCGCAGGAAGGCTCGCCCATCGTCTGGGGCGGCGCGGCGGCGATTTTCGACATGCGTAAAGGCGCAACGCCTATGGGCGCGGTGGAAACTGCCATGCTGGACTGCTCTTACGCGCAGGTGGCAAAATCACTGGGAATGCCCACGCATACTTATCTCGGCGCAACGGATTCCAAACTGGTGGACGCGCAAGCCGGACTTGAAAGCGGCATTACCGCAATGGTCGGCGCATTAAGTGGAATTAACATGATTTCCGGTTCCGGCATGTTGGACTTTCTCGCCTGCCACAGCGCGGAAAAACTCGTCATTGACGCGGAAGGAATCGCAATGGCGAAGCGGCTCATCGGCGGCGTGCAGCAGCACACCGACACGCTGGCGACGGGCTTCTATGATGAAAAGATTAACTTCAAAGGCGGGGATTTTCTTAAGCAAAAAGCCACCATGCAACTCTTTCAAAAAGAACAGCATTTGCCAAGCAGCGTCATTGACCGCGACTCGACCCGCGCGTGGAAAGCCGCCGGAGGGTTGGACGCCTTCGGACGCGCAAAACTGCGCGTGAAGGAATTGCTCGCTTCCTACCGCAAGCCCGATATCGAACCGCAAAAAATCGCCCGCCTGCATGGTTACATGACCAGCCTTGCGAAACAAGCCGGGTTGAACGAACTGCCGAAACTGGAATAGCAAAACCTTCTGTGTTTTCTGTGGAAAAATAGTGATTGGTAGTTGGTGATTGGAGAGTAGATGGTAGAATCTTGTTTATGGACGAAAATCTGTTTCCCAAATTAGATAAAACCGCTTTTTCGGTAGTGTCTTCCTTTGAAGAAGCCGACCGCGCAGACAAGGAATACTGGCTTTCAAGAACGCCTTATGAACGCCTGCAGTATATGGAACTTTTGCGGAGAATCAACTATGGACTTGCTGCTACCGCCCGACTTCAAAGAGTTCTTGAAATTGTTAACATGGAGGAATAGGAATCAGAGAATGGAAAGTAGTACGATACAGTCTCTAATCCTCTAATCCTCTATTCTCTAATCTCTATTCTCTCCTCTCCACCCCATGCGGGGACACAGGTGAAGCCATCAAAGATTATAATAAGGGCGTATGTCTAGCATAATTGCCGATAAACAAAAGGAGATTTTGTATGCGTCCAGCGCAAACCATAGTTGAAATATATTCCACTGTAAATCCTGACGAGGCTTTGCCGCCTGACGACCCCCGTTTTGTGGATTTAACCTCTGCGCGTGGCGACGACGACTTTATTGCTACGATTGCCCGTCGCATTATTAATACGCCAACGCCAAACTACCAACGCGTTTTATTCACAGGTCATCGCGGTTCGGGGAAGTCCACTGAATTATTGCGATTGATAAAAAACTTGGCGGACGCAAAATTTCTTGTAGCATATTTGGATGTTGGCGTCACACTTGACCTGGCGGATGTAGAATATTTGGATGTACTGGTCGCCATTGCCCGTCAAGTGGAGCAAACGGCGCGGAATAACGGAATTAAAATTCAGGCAAAGTTGCTGGACGATATTAGCAGATGGTTTGCGGACGTGACGGAGGTACAAGAAGACGAATTTTCTTCCACGCTTGACGTGACGGGCGAGGCAGGCATTGGCGTGGAAGTTCCGTTTTTGGCAAAAATTCTGGCGTCTGTCACCAGTCAAATAAGGAGCGGAAGTTCTTCCCGAAAAGAAATTCGCCGAAAACTGGAACAAAATGTCTCTATTTTAGTAGAACGAATCAATCTTATGATAATGGACGTTGTTGAGCGAGGAAAAGATAAGGGATTTAAAGGGCTGGCGGTAATTGCCGACAGCATGGAAAAAATTCCATTGCAAATTCGGAATGAGCATACAGGCGAGACAAATCATTCTTTGTTGTTTGTTGAACACGCGGAACAATTGAAATCCTTGAAATGCCACTTGGTGATGACCGTTCCCGTTTCATTGGCGCATGACAGAAATTTGAAAATTTCTTTTTCCGAGTTGGAAATACTCCCGATGGTCAGAGTTTTTCACGAAGACGGACAGCCAGATAGCGAGGGCGTAGATCTTTTGCGAGAAGTTATTGCGCGCAGGCTAAATATTGAAGCCTTATTTGAAAACGAAGCACTTGTCAATCAATTAATTCAAGCAAGCGGCGGAGTTGCGCGCGATTTAATGCACCTGCTTTTATCTTTGGCGGATTACACGCTGGAGGGAAAAATTTCCGGCGCGCAGGTCAATCGCGCGATTTCAAAGTTGCAAAGAGAATACGACCGTCTGATTCGGGACTCGGATATTAAGTTTTTATCTGAAGTCGAGAGAAATTCCCGCCCGCCGAAAAATTCTGAAATTGCCCGCTTAATGTATAACCGCTTGATTCTTCCTTATCGAAACGGGGAAGAATGGATGCGTTTGCATCCCGCTGTTGAACGTTCCCCGACTTTTAGACGAGCGCAAGGATAAAATTCTGGTGCTTTGGATATGACTCAATTTAAATTGCCTGTTCCAAACGAAGAAATGCCCGACTTACTGGCATTGAAAAACGCCCTGCAAAACAGACATAAATTTGGAATTTATTTTGCAAGGGTGAACGAAGAAATAACGCGCCGCGACATGCTCGCTTGGCTGCGCGGAATATTTGGCGATACATTACTTCATATTGAGCTAAGCGGCGAAATGCCCATCGTGAAACAAATTTTGGAGAAAATTCGGCTTTATAAAAATCCTTCTGTCATTTCTGTATCGGGATTAGACCGCTTGCGCGTTGAAGAAAACCCTCAAAGAGAGATACAAGCCCCAAATCGGCTCTACCATCAACTCAATTGGGAACGCCAGCAATTTAAACAAATCGAATATCCCATTTTGTTTTGGGTTAGCGAAGCGACATTAAGAGAGATTGCTCGCTTTGCTCCAGACTTTTTTGACTGGCATAGCGGCGTATATGAGTTTTCTGTTCCAGAAGGAAACTTACAACAAACATACGACAGGTTTGTTTCTCTCAGTTCAGAACCTTTGCTGGCAAATTCTGAAAAGGAAAGAAACGAGCAAATTGTCGCATTAACTTCCTTGCTGGAAGAATATGAGTCACAAAAGCGCGACCCTGTTGCCCGCGCAAACGTATTGCGGATGCTGGGCAGATTGCACTACGAAAGCGGATACCGGCTGCGAGCGCTGCCTTATTACGAAAAATCTTTAATGTTATACAAAGAAATCGGGGATAAATTGGGCGAAGCCAACGTGCTGAAAGCCATCGGCGACGTGCAGCAGTTCCGAGATGAGCGAGACGCCGCGCTGGAGAGTTACCAAAAGGCGCTGGGGCTGTATAGCGAAATTGGCGCAAAATTGGGCGAAGCCAACGTATATATCTCTTTGGGAAGCGCGAAAAGAGAAAGCAAAAATTACTCAGGCTCAAGAACTGATTTTGAAAACGCGCTTAAGATATATCAAACGATTGGAGACCAATATAGCCAAGCGCGCGCCTTATATCGTTTGGGAGATTGTTTTTCGGATGAGGAAAAATACAAAGATGCTTTGGCGCAATACGAAAAGGCTGCTCAACTTTGGCTGGCAATTGGCGTTAACGACTTGGTGGAGAATATTCTCAAGCCACGAATCGAAAAAGCAAAAAAACATTTGTAGATTTTCAGAGGGCGCTCATTTTTGGCATACGGTGCGAGGGGTAAATTTAGACCTCCGAGTTCTGGCGGAACTCGGAGGTCTTGCCGTAGGACAAATCTGAGATTTGTCCTACGCGGGGGGCAAACCGTCCGCGAATGGGGTCACGAATAAACGAATGGAAGATGGGCGAGTCTGCGGGAAGGAGGAGGGAGGAAAGATGAAGGATAAAGGAGGAGGGAGGAAGAACGGGGGCTGGTTGTTTCTGCGAGGATGTCGGCGGCGGGTGTTCGTTTATTCGTGGATGGTATTCGTGGATGGTATTCGTGGGCGAACCGTCCGCGAATGGGGTCACGAATAAACGAATGGAAGATGGGCGAGTCTTTGGGAAGGATGAAAGATGAGGGAGGAAGGAGAGAAGGGCGGAGGCTGTTTGTCTCTGAGAGAATCTCGGCGGCGGTTATTCGCTTATATATTCCAACCCAAGTTGCTACCCTCGCTTAATTTTTTACCGCATAGGCGCGGAGGACACGGAGAAATTCATTAAAAACTCTGCGCCCTCTTCGTCTCGGCGGTTCAAAGCAGGCAAAATCCTTCTCCCCTTTTGAAGGCGGCAACTTGCATTATTTAACCCAAGTTGCTACCCTTGCTTAATTTTTACCGCAGAGGCGCGGAGGACACGGAGAAATTCATAAAAACTCCGCGCCCTCTGCACATCGGCGGTTCAAAACAGGCAAAACCCTTC
>DAOTZP010000053.1:0-5865 GCA_034434265.1 Anaerolineales bacterium
CTGCGCGAAGAAATGGACTTTGTTTACGAATACTTTCCGCGCCTGAAAGAACGCCGCGCCCAAATTGCCGGCTACCTCTCCGGCGGGGAACAGCAAATGCTTGCCATCGGGCGCGCGCTCATGGCAAAGCCAAAATTGATGATGCTCGACGAGCCCTCGCTGGGGCTTGCTCCCTTGCTTGTTCTCGAAATTTTCCACATCATCAAGCGCATCAACGAAGAACAGAAAACAACCATCCTGCTCGTTGAGCAGAACGCAAACCTGACTCTCAGCGTTGCGGATTACGCCTATATCATGGAAAACGGGCGCATTGTGTTGGAAGGCAAACCCGACGACCTGAAACAAAACGCGGATGTGCGCGAGTTTTATCTTGGGCTGACCGAAGTCGGGCAGCGCAAATCCTACCGCGATGTAAAACACTACAAGCGCCGCAAGCGCTGGCTTTCGTAACGTTGCGCCAAGCAGCATAGGATTGACCATGAATTTACACGAACTTGTTCAACACCTTGCGTTAAAAGCGCCCGGCTTTGCAAAAAGATTGAAGGACGCGAATCTGGACGCCAACGCGATTCGCTCGCCCGAAGATTTAAACGCGCTGCCCGTCATCCGCAAAGACAACCTCGTGGAGTTCCAAAAAGAATCCCCGCCCTTTGGCGGTTTTCTTGCGTGCGAACCGGGGAACTTGAAACGTATCTTCCAATCTCCCGGACCCATCAACGACCCTGAGGCGCGGGTAAACGATTATTGGCGCTGGCAGTCCGCGTTGGAAGCATCCGGTTTCAAAGCGGGGGACGTTGCCATTAATTGTTTTGGCTACCATCTCACGCCGGCGGGCGCAATGTTTGAAGAGGGGCTGTGGGCTGTGGGCTGCGCGGTCATTCCCGGCGGCGTGGGAAATCAAGAGCAGCAAGTCCGCGTGATGCATGATTTGCGCGTTAATGCCTATGTTGGTTTGCCCTCTTATCTTAAAGCCCTTATTGAAAAATCTTTGGAATTAAATTTGGAATTGTTTATCGAGAAGGCGTTTTTCACCGCCGAGCCGTTTCCGCCTTCCTTAAGGAATTGGCTCAATGAACACGGCGTAAAAATTGCGCGTCAGGGATACGGCACGGCGGAGTGCGGCAACCTCGGCTATGAGTGCGAAAAAGAAAACGGGCTGCACTTGCCCGATGACGCTTTAATTCAAATTTGCGATATTAATACCGGGCAGCCGCTTCCCGATGGCGAAGTGGGCGAAGTGGTCGTTACGCTCTTTACGCCCGAATACGCGCTCGTCCGTTTTGGCACGGGAGATTTATCCGCAGTCAATCCTGAGCCTTGTGAGTGTGGACGCGCATCGCGGCGCATTACGGGCTGGCAGGGCCGCATTGGCGACGCGGTCAAAATCCGCGGCATGTTCCTGCATCCACGCCAACTGCGCGATGTGATAAGCCGCTTCCCCGAAATTTCGCGCTGGCAGGCAGTCGTCACCCGCGCGGAACACCGCGACTTTTTATCCATTTATGTCGCCGCAAACGAGAGCGCCGACTTGAAGAAGAGCGTTGCCGCCGCCATCCGCGAGGGTTTGAAATTTCAAGCAGAGATTCATTTTGTTCCCGAATCTCAAATTCCGCCGGATGCCCCGCCCATTAAAGACGAGCGCACTTGGGAATAAAAAATACTTCCGGTTTTTTGCCGGTTGAATTTCTTGCCGCACGCCTGACATTTCAAATCTTGTATCTTTTCATGCTTGCGATGATGTCCGTTCCCCGCCAGCGTATGAATACGCTCGTCTGAAATCAAATAATACCGGGCAGGGACGCGAATTTGGGAATGACGAATGCTGCGTTTCACGCGAGTATTTTTTGCGTCACTTCTTCTTTTACCCCATCGAATCTGGCGGCTGCAAAAAATCCAAAACCATAAAATCTTTTGCCAGCGCTACCTCCCGTCCAAAGGCGGATTGCGCCTCGTCAATTAGCGTGGAGTGTTGGGTTGGGTAATGAATAAGAATCAGTTTTTCCACGCCCGCCTTGCGCGCAATTTCCCCGGCTTGATTGGCGGAGGAATGTCCTGCAAAATCACCTGCGGCTTCATGCAACAGAACATCGGCGCCTGCGGCAAGTTGAATGACTTCATCGCAAGGACGGGTATCGCATGAGTAAGCAAAACTTTTGTGTGACGGTTTGAAATCCACCCGAATGCCAATATTGGGGACGCTGTGACGCACGGGAGATGAGCGTATCTCAAAATCGGGACAGTCCAACAAAGGGCGCAGAACTTCCGCAGACAAGGGGTGAAACGTCACCGGGAATAATTCAATCCATTCAGCCCAGTCATATAAATCGAGCAGGGAGTTTAGTCTGTTCAGGACATGAGGCAAGCCATGAATATTCAACGGGGCTTTGCGTCCCAGAATCCACATATTCATCAGCAGTGCCGGAATGCCAAGGGTATGGTCGGGGTGAAAATGAGTGACGATTAAATCCGTCAGGCTGCGAAAGTCCAGACCTGCGCGTTTGAGTCTCAGGATGGTGGTATTGTTTGGAGAGTCCACCAATACCACGCGCTGTGACCCGACAATTACAAAGTGGGTGTTTTCGCTTTCTTCGGTGGGAACCGCGCCGGACGAACCTAAAATGATAATTTTGGACATGAGACTTTCCGGCAGAGGTTACTTGATTCCGGAGTGCAGGAAGCTCTTAACAAAATGGCGTTGAAATATCAAAAAGAGGATAAACAACGGCGCAATGACCATTAATGTTGCGGCGCTTAAGAGCGACCATTGCGCGCCAATTTCGCCCAATTGGGTAAAACGCACCAGCCCGGCTGTTAAAGGGCGGCTTTTGTCGCTGTTGGTGATAACGAGGGGCCAGAGAAATTCGTTCCAATGCCAAATGACTGAGGAAAGTCCAAATGCGATGAGGGCTGGAAGCGAAGGCGGCAGGTAAATGTGAAGAATCAACTGCCACCACGAGCAGCCGTCAATCACGCCTGCGTCCACCAAATCGCGCGGAACGTCGAGAAATGCCTGACGCATGAGGAAAACGCCAAACGCGGAACCAAAATAAGGAATGGCAATCGCCAGCAGCGTGTCAAAAATTCCCATCTGGCGGATGGTGGCAAAGTTCGGCGCAAGCAGCGCGGAAGTTGGAATCATCATCTGCAACAGAATGAAAAAGAACAACCACTTCTTGCCCGTAAATTCATAATTGGCAAAGGCAAATCCGCCGAGAACAATGGTGACAAGCTGAACGACGAGAATCAACAACACCATGAGAATGGTGTTGACATAGTATTGCGCGAATGGCGCAAGCGACCAAGCGCGCGTGTAATTTTCAAAAGTGACCGTGCTGCCAAACCAAACATCGCCGCGGCTCATCACTTCCGATGCGGGGCGAAACGAAGCGACCACCGCCCACAAGACGGGAATCATCCATAACAGCGCAAGCACGCCAGTCAATAACGTAAGGAACAGGCTGCCAATTTTTTTCGGCGCTTTCTTCGCATCCATTAATTAGTTTTCCTTTTTTTCGGAGACAAGAAAATTCGTCACGGTGAAGACCAGAAGGAGAATCACAAACAAAACCGTGATGGCAGCGGAAACGCCCACATCCTGATTCTCGAAACGCTGCAACCATAAATCATATAACAGCACGGCGCTGGAAAGGCTGGGACCGCCGCTGGTGAGTACGAAAATATGGTCCACTGTGCGAAATGCGTCAATGAAAGCAATGGTGGTGATAAAAACGGTTGTGCGCCGCAGCAACGGAAACGTAATACGCCACAAAACTTGCCAATCATTTGCGCCGTCCAGCGCGGCGGCTTCATATACGTCTTCGGGCAGGTTTTGCAATCCGGCGAGATAAAAAATCATGTAATATCCCGCGTTCTTCCAAACGGCGACAATCATCACCGAAAGCAGGGCAAGGTCGGGGTTGCCGGTCCAATTTTCAGGTCCGTCATATCCGAAAAATTTCAGCGCGGTGTTCCACAGTCCATAATTGGGTGTGAAAAAAAACAGCCAGATGGTCGCCGCGCTGACCATTGGCAAAACCATCGGATGAAAAAACGCGAGGCGAAAAAAACCGGTCAGGCGTATTTTTCGGTTGACCAGCAGGGCAAATAGCAGCCCCAACATAATGCTGATGGGAACCGTGCCAATGACATAATAAAACGTGTTGGATACGATTTGCAAAAAATAGGCGTCGGCAAACAAACCTTGATAGTTTTCCCAGCCAACAAAGGTCGGTTCGCGAAAGCGCGCAATGTTCAAGCGTTGTCGAAAAAAACTTTGATACACGGACAGGAGAACGGGCCAAACGGTGAACACCGCCACAAAAACAATCGTCGGCAGGGTCAGCCAATACGGCAGCAGATTGAAACGCTTTTTCGTTTGCTGGCTGTCAATGCTCATGCGGCTCCTGTCTTCATCAACATACAAGCCTGACAGGCTTTTTTGCCAAAGCCTGTCAGGGCTCATCATAAAACAACTTTACTGGCAGAATGGTTTTAACGCTTCTTCGGCTTCTTTTTGCGCGGCATCCATTGCGTCGGCGGCGCTCATCTCGCCATTGTAGGCTTTTTGAATATAGTTATGGAAGATGGTGCGGACGGGACCAAGACCTTGTATGGAGAGTTCGGCTTGCGCGTATTGCAATGCGTCGCGGGCTTGCAGCGCCTGCGGAACTTTTGCTGTGTACTCCTTCATGGCGGGAGTTTCAAACGCGCTGACGCGGGTGGCAATGTAACCCGTCTGAATGCTGAAATCGGCGGCGCGTTCGGGCGTGGTGATAAATTGAATGAACTTCCAAGCCGCGTCTTGCTGCTCTTTCGGAACACCCTTGAGCATGTACAAGTTGCCGCCGCCCGGCACGCTGGCGTATGAACCTTCTTCCTTGCCGGGGTAAGGCATTACGCCAACTTCAAACTTCGCTTGTGAAAGAATGCTTGTTAAACTGCCTGTGGTGTGCGTAATCATCGCCGTGGAGCCGCTGGCAAAATCAGTCGGGTCGGTGGGCCAGGTTGCCTGCACGCCCGGAGGCATGGCGTTATATTTTGCGGAGAGGTCAATATAGAATTGCACGGCTTCCACAACTTTTGGGTCGTTGAACGCGACGGTGCAATCATCTACGAAAATGTTTTGACCGTTGCCAATGGCAAGCGGCTGGAAGAGCCAGTAGGGCCAATCGGATGAAAAGTGAAGTCCCCAATTGGTTACATCGCCATTCTTGACAGTTAATGCTTGCGCGGCATTTCCCCAAGATTCCCAACTGGTGGGCGGTTTGATGCCCGCTTCTCTAAACATATCCGCATTGTAATACAAAACCACCGCGCTGCGCTGGAAAGGGATGCTCCACAACTTCCCGTCATAGTAAGAGTTTGCAGTAAACGCAAAAAGGAAGTCTTTTACATACGCGTCTCCATCATCCATTGCGGCGACATACTCATCCAGCGGGATGATGTAATCGGCATTGATGAGGTCATACAAGCTGGTGGCGAGCAGCACAGCCAGAGCGGGCGGCTGCCCGCCGCCGTCAATGGTGGTTTGAATCGCGGTCTGTACATCGGCGTATCCGCCGGAGAAGACAGGCTCAACCGTGATGTAAGGATATTCTTTTTGGAACTCCTCGACGTAGCCATTCAAAATCTTGGCAATGGGCGCATCCACTGCCACAGGGTAAAAGATTTGTATGGTAACGGGCTCAGGCGCGGCTTCTGTCGGCGTTGCGGGCGGCGCTGTCGCGGTAGCCGGGGCTTCGGTAATGGCGGCGGGGGCTTCGGTTGCAGCAGGCGCGCCGCAAGCGCTCACCATCACCATCACAATCAACATCCATGCAAACAATCGTTTTGAGGCTAACATTTTTTTCTCCTTTTTTGAAATAG
>DAOTZP010000054.1:0-3130 GCA_034434265.1 Anaerolineales bacterium
AAGAGCAAATTCAACGCCGACCCCGCCAACAAGGGCAAGTTCATCAACACCGGGTTGTGGGCGCGCTCGCGTCATCCCAATTACTTCGGCGAAATCGTTTTGTGGATTGGCATCGCGGTCATTGCCCTGCCGGTCTTGCAAGGCTGGCAGTGGGTGGCGTTAATCTCCCCGCTGTTTGTGACCCTGCTCCTCACCCGCGTCAGCGGAATTCCGCTGCTGGAAAAGAAAGCCGACGCGAAATGGGGCGGGCAGCCGGACTATGAAGAATATAAAAAGAACACGCCCGTATTGATTCCGAAGTTGAAATAAAAAGAGACCAGAGACCAGACAGGTTTTATAAGAAAGGCAAAAACCATGACTCAAAAATTCCCCGTCGCTCAAGCCGCTGAAATCCCCGCCGGAACAATGAAAGCGTTTCGCATCAACGACAAATCCATCATCCTCGCCCACGCGGGCGGAAGTTTTTACGCCGTGGAAAATCGCTGCCCGCACTTGGGACTTCCGCTTGCGGGCGGGAGATTGGACGGAACGAACATCACCTGCCCGTTTCACGGCAGCAAATTCGACTTGCAAACCGGCGAAAACATGGATTGGGTGACCGGCATCGGCAGCATAAAAATGCCCGAATGGTCGCGCGCGCTGCTGCGGATGGGAAGAAGACCCGCGCCCGTCAAGATTTTCCGCGTTATCAAGGAAGGAAATCAACTCTTTGTGGAAATGGAATAAGTGATTGCTGCGCATCGAATATAAAAAATAATCGAAAACAAGCGTTTCTTCTCCATCATTCTTTTTGTTTTCATTCATCATATTGTGTAGATTGACGATGAAAAAAATTCTGGCGCTCCTGTTTACGCTTTTTCTGTTTTCGTTCTCAAACGCTTCCGCCCATCAGCCCGTGTGGGGCGAAGCCTTTGGTCCGATTGAAATCGAAAGCGCTTCCACTTCGTATGCCTTTTATCAAACGCTGCAAGCGGAGGAAGTGGACGTCTTCTACTTTGAAGGCAAACAGGGCGAAACCTTTCGCGGCGGGATTCAAATTCCCGACATCCCCGCGCTGAAAAACTACGGGCTGAGCGTTGCCCTGTTTGGTCCGGGCTTTCCCCAGCCCGAAGAGAGCGACCTCCCGCCCGAACATCCCGAAGGACTCGGCGCGGTACTCTATCCCAGCGCGGCGACCGAAGACTTTTACGAGCCGTTCACGCAGGCGCGTTATTGGGGGCGGCAGCAATTCAGCCTTACCCTGCCCGCCGACGGCACATACTACATCGTTGTCTGGCAGCCCGAAGGCAAGCCCGGCAAATACGTCATGGATACGGGCTACGCCGAACGCTTCGGACTTTTCGACATTTTTCTCTTTCCCGTTTGGTGGGCGCGCGTCGCGCTGTTCCACGAATACTACGCGCGGCTGGCAATTGCGGGCGGTCTTGTCGTTGCGCTTGCTTTCTTTGCGTACCGTTGTTTCAAAAAGGAGTAACCATGTACGCCGATGTGATGCGCTACGAACTTCCGCGTGAAGGGATTTCCCTGCTGGGTTACATTGTCCGCCGGATGCACAAGACCGAACTGCTGGAAAAAGTTCCCGCGCTGCTTCTCGACGGGCGGACCCAATCCGCGTTGGAAGCAGTCGCCCGCTACGCGGCGGAATCCTCCACCTCGTTTGGGCGGGCGTACTATCAGCCGAGATTTAACCGCGCGGGCGAAGTGGTCGAAGAAGCGGACCCCAAAACGGGCGCGCAAGTCCGCGCGACTTTGCACAGCGTCTCGCCGCATTATCACATCACCTATCTTGTCGCCATGCCCAACGGCAATACATTCAGCGGCGAAGAAAGAATCACGGGAACGACCGTCGGCTTGCGCGGGCTGGGCATGCCCGCGCCTTCAAAATTCCATTTCAAGTCCGGCGATTATGAAGTCAATCTCACCGGCATTCTCACCAGCGAGCTCGCGCTCTCGTTCTTCGGCAATACCAAAATCCGCGCGTATGGGTTTTTGAACTTTAATGACAACTGCGGCAACAAAGGCAAATTGGCGCTTGACCGCAAAAAGAATATTCAAATCGAGATAAACTAAAACATGATGAACGCTTCCATTCAAACCATTTCACTTTATCCCTCCGCCACAATTGCCGACCGCAACGCCGTTTCCACCTCCTCGGTTTCCACGCTGCTTGCAATCAGTCACAGCTTGGAACAAACTGTGGCGCGTCACGCGCTGGATGGCGTTTTCTTTGCAGGCTTTCAACGGCTTTCAGCGTTTTTGCCGCAGGTCAATCGTTTTCGTTATCTTGCCAGCCGCTGCCAAAAAATATATGTATTTGGCTACCCGGACGTCCCGGCGCCTGCCATTGAAAATCTTGAATATGTGGAGCTGGAAGAAAATTCCCCGCTGGTGCATGAATGGTTCATCATCTTTCAACATGAGAAATTTTCCGCCGCGCTGCTCACCCGCCAAATCAGCGTGGACAGGCAAAACGAGTTTGGGCGCGGGCGCTTGTATCAGGGCATCTTAACGTTTCAAGAAATGTTAATTCAACCCGCCGCCCGCTTGCTGTTTAACAAATTAAATATAGGCGAGCCTCCCACACGCGCGGGCAATGCCTCTTATACGGTGAGCGCCTACATTCAGGAATTTTCAAAATATATGGAACGCTCCCAAAGCCAGCTGGCTAACTTGTATCAAAACCTTGCCAGCCGCAATGCCGAGCTGGAGCGCGTGGAACAAATTGTCCGCACGATGATTTCACGCAAAGCATGGGATGAAGCCGCGCTTTTGATGGAAATGCCGGAATCCACTCCGCCTGCAAAACGCGCGTTGAGCATTCTCTTTACCGATATTCAAAACTTCACGCCGCTGTTTAACGCATTGAATGTGGAGGAGATTACCTCCCTCCTCAACCAATACTTTAATGTCATTGCCACAGTCATTTATCAGCGCCACGGCGATATTGATAAATTTCTCGGCGATGGACTGCTCGCGTTTTTTGACGACCCGCGCGACGCCGTGCTTGCCGCCATCGAAATTCAAACGCGCCTGAATTACTTCAACGCGCAAAACGCCGCCCGCCTTCAATTGCAACTTGCAACCCGCGCCGGCATTGCCACCGGCGAATGCCTCATTGCCCGCATTGGCT
>DAOTZP010000055.1:0-19237 GCA_034434265.1 Anaerolineales bacterium
GTTGCCAATAATGATACTTACGCGCCCGCCGAAGACACCACGTTTAACAGCCCGTCTTCTGTGATGGCAAACGACACGGACGCGGATGGCGATACGCTGACCGCCACGCTTGTGACCGATGTTTCCTATGGCACGCTAACCTTCAATGCCGATGGCACATTTACCTATGTCCCCGACGCCAACTTTGCAGGGACCGACACATTTACCTATGTTGTCAATGACGGCAAATCTGATTCGCTGACAGCCGCCACCGTGACGCTGAATGTGGCAGCAGTCAATGACGCGCCCACTGCCGCAAACAATGGCTATACCACGCCCGAAGATACCGGCTTGACTCCGCTGGAAGTGAACGCGGTGGGCGGCTTGCTGGGCAACGATTTGGACGTGGATGGCGATACCCTCACGGCTGAGCTTGTCGCTTCGCCCACTCATGGCGTCATCAGCCTTAATCCAGACGGTTCGTTCTATTACGACCCGGACAATAACTACGTCGGCACGGATACTTTCACCTACCGCGCTTATGACGGTACTGCGTATTCCAACACGGCGACAGTGACCATCAACATTGGTTCGGTCAACGACGCGCCCTCAGCGGTTGCGGATGAATACAGCGTGCTTGAAAATGAAACCCTGACGGTTGCCGCTCCCGGCGCGCTTGCCAACGACACCGACCCGGATACAGGCGATATTCTCACCGCTGTAAAAGTCACCAGCCCCTCACATGGAACGCTGACTTTCAACGGCGATGGTTCGTTTACCTATACACCCGCTGCAAATTACGAAGGCTTTGACAGCTTCACTTATTACGCCACCGATGGACAGGCGTCTTCGGCTGCGGCGACCATTACCATTGAAGTCGTGCAAACCAACACCCCGCCAACGGCGGCTGCCGACGGAACATATACCGGCGCCGAAGACACGCCGATTTCCGTTGCCGCTCCCGGCGTGCTTGGCAACGACAGCGATGATGGTCTGCCCGAACCGCTGGCAGCCGTGCTTTACAGCAACCCGTCCTATGGTTCTGTAACGCTCAATGCCGATGGCTCATTCACATATACTCCCAACTTCAACTTTGCAGGGGTGGATACCTTCCAATACCGTGCCTATGATGGTTTCTTCTATTCCAGCCCGGTCACGGTTGCGCTCTCGGTTACCGGTCAAAATGACGCGCCCATCGCGGTTGCGGATTCATTCATCACCAATGAAGATGTCAGCCCATTCAGCGCCAGCGTTGCCGATAATGATTCCGACCCGGAAAGCGACTTGCTGACCTATTCTTTGGTTACCGATGTCAGCGCCGGTACGCTCGACTTCAACCCCGATGGCTCGTTTGATTACATCCCCGTTGCCGTTCCTTCTTCTCCGGGATATTACGACACTTCATTCACTTATTCCATAAGCGACGGCAGCCTCAATTCAGCCACAGTCACGGCATCCATCCGCGTATATCGCGTTAATGCCGCGCCTGTCATCACTGAAGGCGAAACCGTATCTGTCACCATGTCCGAAGACGGCAGCCCGGCCGCATTTTCACTGACCCTCAATGCTTCCGACGCGAACCCCGACACGCTGACATGGAGCGTCTCCGATGCCGCTTTGCACGGCGCTGCATCCGCCAGCGGAACGGGCAACTCGAAGGCAATTTCATACACGCCCGGCGCCGATTACAATGGAACAGATTCCTTCACCGTGAAAGTGGATGATGGTTTTGGCGGCGCGGATTACATCGCCGTCAATGTCACCATTCAAGCGGTCAACGACGCGCCCGTTTCCGTGAATGACGTATTTGCCACTGCGGAAGACACCGAACTTAACACCTTCCCTGAAAGCGTGCTGGGCAACGATTCCGACAGCGAAGATGACGAACTCACAGCCGAAGTTGTTTCTGCTCCTTCGAGCGGAACGCTTAATTTCAACAGCGACGGCACATTTACCTACATGCCCGCAGCCAACTACACGGGCGCGGTCACATTCACATATCGCGCGTATGATGGCTCTGAATATTCTTCAAACGCCACCGTGACCATCAACGTTGGCGCAGTGAATGACGCTCCGCTTGCCGAACCTGATTCATATTCCACAGATGAAAACACCACGCTGAACGTCTCAGCCTCCGGCGCGCTTGGTAACGACAGCGACCCCGAAAGCAATCCCCTGACCGCTGTTTTGGTTGACTCCCCCGCGCATGGCAGCCTTACATTCAACAGAGACGGTTCGTTCACCTATGAGCCGGACGAAAACTACAACGGAACCGATACATTTACCTATCAAGCCAATGACGGCTTGCTGAATTCCTCCATTGCAACCGTCACAATTCAGGTTGCGCCGGTGAACAATGCGCCTGTGGCGGAGGATGACTCATTCAGCGTGAATGAAGATACCAGCCTTCCGCTGACCGCTGCCGACCTGCTTGCAAATGACAGCGATGTGGATTCCTCCACGCTCACCATTCACATTGTGGATGCGCCCTCCAACGGCTCATTAAACAGCGGGACGCTGGCATTCTACATGCCCGATGAAAACTTCAGCGGCGCCGATACTTTCACTTACTATGTCACCGATGAAGAAAACGCGTCATCGAACACTGCCACTGTAACGATTTCGGTCAATCCCGTCAACGACGCTCCGCAAGCGGTGGATGACGAATTTAGCATGGACGAAGATGACGTGCTTGAAATCGCCGCGCCCGGATTGCTCGATAACGATGCCGATGTTGAAAACAGCCCGTTGACCGTTTCCTCTCATACCGACCCAGCCAGCGGCACGTTGACCGTGAATGACGACGGCTCTTTCACATACGCCCCGGATGACGATTTCAACGGCGAAGACAGTTTCACCTATCAAGTCAGTGACGGCAGCCTCGACTCAGATTTTGCAACCGTCACCATCACCGTCGCCAACACCGCAGACGCTCCCTCTGCCGCCGCTGATTCCTACACCATCCCGGAAGATTCTTCCACCTCCATCTCTGCCGCTGCGGGCGTGCTGGCGAATGACACGGATGCCGATGGCGATTCCTTGACCGCAGCGCTGGAAGACAGCCCGCAGCACGCTGAATCCTTCACGCTCAACGCCGACGGCTCCTTCACCTATGACCCGGTGGATAATTACACAGGCGTTGATACCTTCACATACCATGCAAACGACGGCGGATTAAATTCCGCCACCGTCACGGTCACATTAAATATCAACAATGACAATGACGCTCCGATTGCGCAAGACGATTCTTACTCCACTGGTGAAGACCAATTGCTGACCGTTTCCGCGCCCGGCGTTTTGGACAACGACAGCGATGTGGACGCCGATACCATGACAGCCGTGCTTGTTGGCGATGTTTCGCACGGAACGCTTGTGCTGCATGGCAGCGGCTCCTTCACCTACCAGCCGGATGCAAACTGGAACGGAACCGATTCCTTTACTTACTACGCCACCGATGGTTTGCTTAACTCCAATACAGTCACCGTGCAAATCGAAGTCAACGCCCTGCCCGATACCCCCGCAGCGGACAATGACTCCTATGCTGTGAACGAAGATGAAACGCTCACCATCAACGCGGCAAACGGCGCGCTGAACGGCGACACTGACGCAGACGGCGATGCCCTGACCGCAGAAAACGCATCCATTCCCGCGCATGGCAGCCTGCTTTTCAACAGCGATGGCTCGTTCACTTACACGCCCAATGCCAATTTTGCAGGCACCGACACCTTTACCTATCAGGCATACGATGGCAGCAACTACTCCGAAGCAGCCACAGTAACAATCACCGTCAATCAAATGCCCGACGCCCCAACAGCCTCGCCCATCAGCGATGTGACGGTGAACATGAACGCGGCAAACACAACTATTGATGTGTGTTCCGCCTTCTCCGATATTGAAACCGCTTCGGACGACTTGACATACACGGTGGAATCGAACACCAACGCCGCGTTGATTTCCACAAGTCTGACCGGCAGCTGTTCCCTCACTTTGGCATACGCCCCGGACTCCATCGGCACGGGCAGCATCACCGTCCGCGCCACAGACCCGGACAACCTGTATGCGGAAACCACATTCAACGTCCGCGTTAATGCGGTGCCTGTCTTTACCAGCTCGCCGGTATTAACTGCCGACTCCGGCTATGCCTATCAATATGACATTGCCGCAACGGATGCGGATGGCGATACCCTCTCCATTACCGCACCCGTCCTGCCCGCCTGGCTCACCCTGACCGATAACGGCAACGGCACAGCCACGCTCAGCGGCTCACCCCGCGACCCGCAACTCGGCAGCCATGCGGTCACCCTCCGCGTGAGCGACGGCATCACCGAAACGGAGCAGGTATTCACCATTACGGTTTCGCGCAAGTTCTTCACCATTACCCTTTTCTCAATCGCCAGACGGGACGGCTGGATTTTGGAATCCAGCGAAACCTCCAACAAAGGCGGCTCGCTCAACGTAAAAGGCAAATACCTGTTTGTCGGCGACGACAGCAGCGACCGCCAATATCGTTCGATTGTTTCGTTCAACACCGCCGCCTTGCAGGATAACGCCGTGATTACCGCTTCCTTCCTGCGTCTCAAAATATATGGCAAAACAGGCACGCTGCCTTTCAGAACACACGCCGGTTTATTTGCCGACGCGCGCATCCCATCGTTTGGCACAGCCAAATTGGTCAAATCTGATTTTGAGGCGAGAGCAACAAGGCTGCTCGCGGCAAAGTTTGGCAACAAAGCCATCTCCAAATGGTACAGCGCGCCCATTTCGTCCTTGTACATCTCAACAATCAAGTCAACTCAATTCCGCATCCGCTTCAGGAAGGATGATAATGACGATAGAGGCGCTGACTATATCAAGTTCTTTAGCGGAAACGCGCCGCTCGCCAGCCGCCCGCAGCTTGTCATCACCTACTACATTCCGTACCCGTAGCCGGTTGTCTTTGCCGCTTTCAGCCCGCCCGCAACGGCGGGCTGAACTTTTTGTGCAGCACAAGGCAAAACATTCGACAAAGCCGAAAAATGAATTTTAAGTCTTGTTTCTTGTTTACAGATACGGTATGATACTTCCATGATAATTTACGCCGCCCTGCTTGTTGCATTTGTTGTGCCGCTCATATTTTTATACGGAATTCACACCTTTGACCTGTATGGAACCGGCAAATTCTGGCTGAATTATGTTGTGCTGGGATGGGGGGCGGCAGCGTACCTTGTTGCGGCGCAAATCAACCCGTACTTGATTGAATCCGGAACCGCAAGTTATGAAATGGTCATCCGCGTGTATGGGCCCATTATCGAAGAACTGCTTAAATCTTTCATCCTGATTTATCTGATTCGGCGCGCCGACTTTAACTATGTGGTGGATGGCGCGTTATACGGCTTTGGCGCAGGCATAGGCTTTGCCATTATTGAAAACTATGAATACGTCATGGGACACCCGGACCAAGCCATTATTGTTGCAATTGCCCGCGTCTTTTCAACCAACCTTGTTCACGCCACCGGCAGCGGAGTGATTGGCACCGCGCTTGCCTATTGGCGCGGCAACCCCGGCGCGCGCGGCAGGCAGGTTATTTTGCTTGGCTACATCTTTGCCATGATGATGCACGTCATTTTCAACACAATGGTAAATACAGGCATTGCCTTGATGATTGCCATTCTTTACGGCGGTTTGGGGGTTTTTCTCATTTGGCGCATCATCCAAAGCGGCATGAATGTTCAAAAGCAGTGGGTGAGCGAAACGCTTGGCGCGGAAGATAAAGTGACCGGCAACGAAACAAAAATCGTCTCGAATATTGATAAACTGGAAGAGGCGCTCGCGCCCATCCGCAAACACTTTGGCAAAGAAAAAGCGGAAATGGTTAAGAGGTTTTTACAAATTCAGGGCGAAATTGGCATCAAGCGCAAATTGCTGGAAGCAACCCCCAGCGAAAGCAAAAAACAGGAAATGTTATCCATCATTCAAGATTTGGGAAAAGAAATGGATGTGTTACGAAAAAAAGTGGGGCATTACTGTATGCTTGAAGTGCGCACGGTGTATATGACGCAGGATATTAAAGTATTTGATATGATTGGTTCGCGCATTGCCGAAACCAGCACAGGGCAAAAAGGCGGCGGGCTGTTCGACCGCGCAACCAGCCGCATAAAGAGAAAGCCTGAAACGGAATCCAATCCCGCGCAGGAAGACAAGCCATGACAGTTGAACATGATGTTATACAACAGTTGAAGAAAGTCGCCATCTTCAGCGAACTTTCCGAAGAAGACCTGACCATCATTGCCCAAAGCGCAGTCACGCGCAACCTTGCGGAAGGCGATGTGTTGATGAAAAAAGGCGACCCCGCCGATTCGCTCTTCCTCATCCATAGCGGCAGCGTCAAAATTACCACAGAAAACTCAAAAGGCGAGGAACTCATCATCAACCGCTGGGGCGCGGGCGCCGCGATTGGCGAAATGTCGCTTTTGGATGGCGGCGTGCGCTCCGCAAATGTCATTGCCCTTGAAAATACGGAAGCGTTGGAACTCAGCCGCGAAACATTTGAAGAGATTATCAAGAAACCTTCGGTTTCGCTGGCGGTCATTAAAGAAGTTGCCCGCCGCCTGCGATTCGCAACCACCTATATCGAACAGGCGATTGACCTTGCCCAGCGGCTTGCCGCAGGCGATTACTCCTTTCTCGAACAATCCCAGTCCATTGTGGATGGCAATGATGGCAGCAAAGCCGCGCAGCTGCTTGCCGAGTTCTTTGTCATGGTACGCAAAGTGAAAGAGCGCGAAGATACGCTGAAAATGCAGCTTGAAAAACTTACCTTTGAAATTGACCAAACCCGCCGCAAGCAGGAGTTTGAAGAAATTACCGGCACCGAGTTTTACGCAAAATTGAAAGAACAGGCAAAGACGCTGCGCCAAAAACGCGCGCAGGAATAATCATTGGAGGCAGCATGAGCAAAGGAAAAATAGTTTCTATTCATTCATTTCGCGGGGGAACAGGCAAGTCAAACACCACAGCCAATCTTGCGGCGCAGGCGGCAATGGCGGGCAAACGAGTCGGCGTGGTGGATACGGATATTCAGTCTCCCGGCATTCATGTCCTCTTTGGGTTGGATGAGAAAAAAATGGGCAAAACGATGAATGACTTTTTGCACGACAAAGCCACCATCCGCGAGATTGGTTTGCCCATCCATGAAAACGTTGGCGATGCGCCCGGTCTTTCCAAATTAAAGGGCAAGAAAATCTGGCTGTTTCCTTCGAGCATTAAGGGGCGCGATATTAGCCAAATTCTCAAAGAAGGCGTTGACTTTAATAAACTGAATGAAGGTTTGCAAAGCACGATTAAAGAATTTGATTTGGATTATCTGTTTATTGACACGCATCCGGGCTTGAATGAAGAAACCCTGCTTTCCATCGCCACATCCGATGTGCTGGTCATCATCCTTCGCCCTGATAATCAGGATTTGCAAGGCACTTCCGTAACGGTGGATATTGCGCGCAGTCTCGACGTGCCAAACTTGCTCCTCATGGTGAATAAAGCGTTGGTGAAAAAATACAACCCCGTTGACATCAAGCATGACATCGAAGCGCAATTTCAAGCAACGGTGGCGGGCGTTCTCCCGCTCTCGTTTGATATAGCGGACAATGCCAGCAAGGATTTGTTTTCTCTTGCTTATCCAGAACATGAATGGTCAAAAGGTTTGCGCGAAGTCGCTGAAGCAATCCTTTCTTTGAAATAGGAGCCGATACATGAAATGCTGGCATTGTGAAGAAGCCCCCCGCGCTTCGTGCGCGTTTTGCGGACGTTTTGTGTGTAAAGACCACGCCGCAACCATGTCCACCTTTTTGACGATGTTCGTAGGCGCGAACAATACGCCCAAAGGGCTGGCGGTTGCCAATGTCATCTGGTGCGGGGAATGTGAACCGCAGCCTGAGCCCATCAGTATGCCTGAGTTGTACTAGGCAGGAAAGAGGTCGTGTCATGCCCGGAGTATTTGACCGCTTAAACAAAGAAATTGAGGACAGGAAAAAGGAAGGCGGTATTACCCCGCTTGACCTGGCTGGGCTTCCGCCCGCGCTGCGAAAAATCATGCGCGTGATGCTGCGCGAACTGCAAGCGGGCTATCCGCGCCTGTGTGAGATTATGGATGAAATGCCGGAACAGGACAGGCTTTCGCGCGGAGATTTGCAATCCTCGCTTGCCGAACTTGTGGAACAGTTTTGGCTGATTCGCATTGGCGAAGGCGAAAAAGCGATTTATAAGGTGAACCTGCGCCGCCGCGAAGGCAGCAAACTGATGGCGGGCATTTGGTCCGCGCTGGATGAAAAACTAAAAGGCGCGCCGCCGCAAAATCAAAATAAGGAATAAAAAAATAACGGGCATCCTCAGCCCGTTATTTTTTTCCTGTGAGTTTATAGATGGGCATGGGCGCGCCCTTGCCTTTTAACTGTATTTCTCCAACAAAATCGCATTGATATTTGTCTTTAATATGGTCCACAACCGACTGTGAAATATAAATCTCGTTGTCTCCCGCTTTGCTCATCAACCGCGCTGTGGTGTTGACCGTATCTCCCAGCACGTTATATTCGCGTCTGCCGCGCGGGTCGCCAATTTCGGCAACGAACGCCGGCCCCATGTTGATTCCAATCTTGCATTTGAAGGGCTGGTCTCCCAATTCCGGGTCGGGTTGGCAGCCTTCTTTTCTTTCGGGGATTTTTGTTTCCGTAATAATTTTGAGGATATCCAGCGCGGCGGATGCGGCGCGCAGCGGGTCGTTGGTGTGCGCGGTAGGCACGCCAAAGTAAATGACAATATCCGAGCCAGCCAGATGATACGTCACCTTTTTTAACACGCCGCCGCGTTTTTCCACCGCCGCGTTTAGTTTGGCGAAGGTTTCATTGAAGCTTGCCACAATGCTTTCTTCCTTGTAAATTCCCTTGTCAATCATTTCCGGCAAGCCGATGAAGTTGACGAACATCACCGTCGGGCTGGGAAATTCCGGGCGAATGGCGCGGCGGATGCCGTTTTCCTTTGCTACGCTTTCCACCAGCAGGCTTAACACCGGCTGCGGAAGAAAACTGGCAAATTCGCGGATGACGTTTAGCAGCGCTACGATGCCGTCGTAAATTTTGTCGAAACTTTTTTCATACAACACGGCGCTTGCCAAACGGCGCGTTGCCGTCTTTGCCATGATTTCATACTCGCTCAGGTTTTCTTCAAAATCATCCACCACCAGGTGATAATCCGCGCTTTTTTCGTTGGCTTTGTAACGGAACTCATCTTGAACATATTGATACGCTTCGGGTGAAAGATTGACCCAGCCGTTTTCGCCAAAACTTTCCGTCAGTTTTGCCAGCTGTACATTTTTGCCCAGCAGCACATGGTCGCGGCGGCGGGGCGTACCAATATCGGCGGAGTGAAAATCTCCGGCGTGGATGCCAATGCGCATTTTCAGCTCAATTTCGCCGCTGGGCGTTTGAATTTTGGCGTGGTCTTCCATTTTGCGCTGCATTCGCAATCCGGCGCGGACGGCTTTGGCAACCGCTTTTTTGATGTTGTTGAAGTTTGTTTTTTCATCGCTGCTGACCGGCGCGGAAAATAAGATGAGCAGCGCGTCGCCGGTGAATTCCAGCAGGTCGCCGCCCGATTTGACCACCACATCAATCATGTTTGTAAAGTAGCGGTTGAATTCTTTGAGCAGGTCTTTCGCGCCTTCCTGTCCGCGCGCTGCGTTGGCTTCCATCAGGCGGGTAAAGCCCGCCAGGTCGGTGAACATCAGCGCGCCGCTGCGTTTTGTGGTGTGCAGCCGGACGCGCTCGTCCCGCTTTTCGGAAACCAATGAGGAGGTGTAATCTGAAAGCACTTTTTGCAGCGCGGCAAGATGCTCGAAAATCGGCTCCAATTTTTTTCGGTCAATTTTGTCTATTTCTTCCACGCTCATGTGTTCTTGCGTGCGGTCCGCCCATTCGGAGATGTATAAATCCGCGTACATTTCGGCGGGGAGGAAGTTGCGTAAATCCGGCTCTATGGCTTGCACCCGCTTGTAGTGGTCCTTGTTCAGTTCGCGCACCATTTTAAGGAACGCAAACTCGGCGCGTTCCGCCGGGTTTGCGTTGGCGGGCGGTTCTTTGCTTTTTTCGTCGCTCTCTTTTTGTTTGGCAAATGAAAAATCGCCTTCGGCAATTTTCTTTGCCCATTCCGTCACTTTTTGAATGAACTCAGTGTTATAGCGCATCCGCATGGACATGCTGTGCAGAATGGAAAGCGCCATATCCGGTTTTGCGCGGATGAGATTAAAAAAGTCGTCCCGCCGCAATTCAAATACGGTTGAGTCTTCTGCTGCGGCGACGCTTGCCGTGCGCGGGGATGCGTCAAAGAGTGAAATTTCGCCTACAAGTTCGCCCGCCCCAATTTGGTTAAGCACCAGCTGTGTTCCCTGCGAGTCCTGGGCAATGATTTTCAGCTTGCCGTTGTTGATAATAAAAAGCGAGTCCGCCGGGTCATTTTTTTTGAATAAAAATTCTTCGGGCTTTAAATTCCTCACCCGCAGATGCGCGCATAAGTCTTGCAGCATATCTTCTTCGAGGTTTTGAAACAGGAAAATTTGTTTAAGTTGGGGGAGGATGTCATCTGGCATTTGCGTTTCCTTGGTTTAAGACCCCTTTTTATTAAGATACAATAATGACAAAGGTTGCATGATGGTATTATACTTGAATTCAGGTACAATTCGTTTGAACTCAGACCATATTTTCAGAGGAGATAAAGTTATGAAACACAAATCACCAATTTTGCTTGGAGTTTTGCTTGTTGTCAGCATTGTGCTTTCCGCTTGCGGCGGCGGCACGGCTGCAACCGAAGGAGCGCAGCAACCCGCAAACACCCCAGCTGCCAGCGGCGGTTCTTCGGGCGGCGAATCGCCCTCCGCGGGCGGCAGCCCAATGGTGGACCCTGCCACCGCCAGCGGAGATGCGATTTCTTATTTATATGAGGGCTTGGTTGCCGAGCAAGGCGGGAATATTGTCGGCGTGCTTGCTGAGTCCTATGAAGTTTCTGATGATGGTTTGGATTACATCTTCAACCTGCGCCCGGGCGTAACCTTCCACGATGGCGCAACCCTCAACGCCGACCTTGTAATTGCAAACTTTAACCGCTGGTTTGACCCCAACGACCCCAATCGCGGTTCCGGCTCTTACGAAGTTTGGGCGCAAAGTTTCGGCGGCTTTAAGGGTGAAGTAAAAGAGGATGGCAAGCCCAAGTCGCATTATGACGGGATTGAAAAAGTGAACGACTTTACCGTTTTGATTCACTTGAACGAACCCGACGCTGACTTTTTGAAGAAGCTCACTCATCCTGCGTTCTTTATTTCCAGCGAAACCGGTTTCAAGGGCGGCGATGGCGGCTCTGGTCCGTACAAACTGGCGGGCGGCGATTCGCAAACCGCCAAGCTCGAACCGTTTAGCGGGTATTGGAATCCCGCGGCTGTTCCCAGCGCAGGCATGGATGCCCCGCTTAAATAATGCAGCAAGTTGCCGCCTTCAAAAGGGAAGAAGGATGTTGCCTGTTTTGAACCGCCGAGACGCAGAGGGCGCGGAGTTTTTAATGAATTTCTCCGTGTCCTCCGCGCCTTTGCGGTAAAAATTAAGCAAGGGCAGCAACTTGGGTTAAATAAGAATAAAACAAACTCACCCGCGAAATCTTAATTTCGGGGTGAGTTTGTTTTTAAGAGCAACGCCTTTATTGTTTCGACCAAATGGGTTCGCCATCGTACGCGGGCGAAATGGTCAGCCGTGTAAATTCATTGGTGGGTAGCAGCACGGTGAATAGTTCCATATTGCCGCCTTCCACAAGCGCTTGCAGGACGAGGCGCGCGCCTTCCGGCGACCAGAACGGCGCGCCGCGCGGGTCAACTTCGGGCGAAAATAATTCGGTGACCGAACCATCCGCTGCGCCAAAGACGGTGACTCCATATCCATTAATTTGCTTGGCATTGACGGCAATAAACCTTCCATCCGGCGACCAAACAGGCTGACTGTATTCGGAAGGGAATTCAGTCAGGCAGCGTTCTCCGAGACCGTCGCGCCCAATTAAGCAGACTTGGCTTAAATCGCCCCCGGCGGAGACTTTATATGCAATCACGCTTCCATCGGGCGACCATGCTGGCGCAAAATCCGGCGCGGGGTTGGTGGTGAGCGTGGAAATGCCGCCGTTCATGTTAACCAGCACCAAGTCTGAATTTCCAAACCGATTGCTGACGAAAAGAATCTCATTGCCGACAGGGGACCAAACAGGGCTGCTGTCACCGGCGGGGTCGTTGGTTAAGCGCAGCGGGTTGGAGCCATCCGCGTTGGCGACATAAATTTCAAAATTGCCGTCGCGGAAAGATTCAAACGCAAGCATACTTCCATCGGCTGACCAGGCGGGTGCGGAGTCTTTTTCCGGCGCGTCGGTAATGCGGGTGACGATTCGAGAAGCGACTTCCAGCACATACACATCCATATTCCCATCCACAGTGGAGACAAACGCCACGCGGCTGCCATCAGGTGAAATGCGCGGCATAATATCGTCCGAGGCGTCCACCGTCAAGCGGGTGAGTTGCACGCCGTCGGGCGAAGTCATGTATAAATCCATTTGCCCGTCGCGGTTGGAAACAAAAATGATTGACCCGTATGTTTCGGGAATGGGAGTCGGCTCCGGCGTGGGAGGTTCGGTGGGAATTTCTTCTGTGGCGGGAACTTCGGGAGTCGGTTCGGTGTTTGCCAAGCCGCCCGCGCCGCCCAGCGCATTCGAGTTAAAACTGCACGCGCTCAGTAAAACAGGCAGGAGTAATACCGCTGTCCATAAAATAACTTTTTGAAGAAATGAAAAATTGA
This sequence comes from Anaerolineales bacterium, assembly GCA_034434265.1. Classification (GTDB taxonomy): domain Bacteria; phylum Chloroflexota; class Anaerolineae; order Anaerolineales; family Villigracilaceae; genus Villigracilis. Next base: position 12,828 of record DAOTZP010000055.1, read on the forward strand.
GGTTCATAGAAGTCCTTATGTTATTAATTATACGTTGTTATGCGCGTACAAATCTCCTACACCATTTGTAGTTACTTTAAGCCCAAATAGGTCTTTTGGGGGAATTTATTTTGTTTGCAATTTTGAAAGCAAAAACTTTACGATATACTCCCAATATGCCTTCTTTTCAAGTTGGATTATTTGGCGGAACGTTTGACCCGCCGCATCTTGGACATTTAATTCTCGCGGCGGAATCCGCCCGACAGCTTTCCCTTTCGCGCGTGTTGTGGATGCTTGCGCCCGACCCGCCGCACAAGCTGAATCAAGTTATCACGCCTTTGCCTCACCGTTTGGCAATGCTTGAACGCGCCATAGCAGGCAACCCGCTGTTTGAAATTTCATTTTTGGAAATTAATCGTCCCGGTCCGCATTATACGGTGGATACGCTCGCGCTGCTCGCCGCGCAGGAACCGCAAGCGGAGATTACCCTGCTCCTCGGCGGGGATTCGCTCCGCGACCTGCCCAAATGGCATAACCCCGCGGGGATTGTTTCCGCCGTGCATCGCATTGGCGTGATGCGCCGCCCTGAAGATGAAATAGACATATCCGCGCTTGAAGCGCAAATCCACGGCTTGAAAAACAAGGTTCACTTTATTCATGCGCTCATGCAGGAACTTTCATCGCGCGAGCTGCGCCGCCGAATACAAACCGGCGGAGAATATCGCTACTACCTTCCACATGCTGTGTATGAGTATATTGAAAGTCATCGGCTGTATAATAAACCGCTTGCAAATGCTGACTTAAGTTAACGTCAGTTCGGGATAGAGAAAAAGATAAATTTTCACCGCCGAGACGCGGAGGGCGCGGAGTCTTTTTTGTTATGTTTTTCTCCGCAAACGCTGCGCCTGCTGCGGCGGGAAAAATTCCTACCCGAATTCATGTTAAGTTAAGTTCAAATCAGCGCTGCATTGTTGATGGATGGTTTTATCCTGTATATATAGAGGTGTATTGCTTAAGAATGGAAAATATCTTTCTTGTCGGAATCGGCGGCTTCATCGGCTCAATTTCCCGCTATCTTGTCAGCGGGTATGCCCAACAACTTTCCCAAAGCGTGGATTTTCCCTACGGCACGCTGGCGGTGAACGTGCTTGGCTGTTTTATCATCGGCGTTCTTTCCCAGCTGGCGGAGAGCCGCGGCTTGTTCACAGGCGAGGCGCGCTTGTTCGCGGTGACCGGATTTCTCGGCGGCTTTACCACGTTCTCATCCTTCGGCAACGAGACTCTCAACCTTGCGCGCGACAGTCAAATGACAGGCGCGCTGGCAAACATTGGCGCAAATGTGGCGCTTGGCTTGTTTGCCGTCTGGCTGGGACGCTCCGCCGCGTATTTGATTTGGAGGTAACATGCGTTTGCCCGAAGAAGGCTCTCTATTACGAATATTCATCGGCGAATCAGATAAAGCCGAAGGCAAGCCGTTGTACGAGTGGATTGTGTTGAAAGCCCGCGAACAGGGACTGGCGGGCGCAACCGTCCTGCGCGGCATGATGGGCTTCGGCGCAAACTCGCGCGCGATTCAAACCTTCAAAATTGAACGCCTCTCCGAAGATTTGCCCATTGTCGTGGAAATCATAGACGTTAAAGAAAAGCTCGAAGCCTTTCTTGATTTGATTGACCCGCATATTAAAGCGGGCATGGTCACGCTTGAAAAAGCGGAAATCAAGTTTTACCGCGCTGATAAAAAATAATTGGAGAGGTTATGAACTGGCTCGAAGTATCCCTGACCGTAGATGGCGAACTCGCTGAATCCGTTGCGGATGTCTTTGCGCGCTTTGCGCCCAACGGCGTAATGACCGAACAGGGGATTGGTTTTCTAAACGACGAGGATTTGGGAACGGCATCCGGTCCCATCACCGTCCGCGCTTACTTGGAAATCAACGACCAAATCGAAGAGACGCGCCAAAAGCTCGAAGAGGCGCTCTTCTATCTCGGCATGATTCGCCCCCTCCCGGCTCCCGCTTACAAACAAATCGCCGACCAAAACTGGATGGAAGCGTGGAAGGAACGTTACCAGCCGATTCTCATCGGCAGCCGCCTGCTGATTCTCCCCGCGTGGCTGGAATCGCCCGCCCCGAATCGCATCCCCGTCAAGATTGACCCCGGCATGGCGTTTGGCACGGGGACGCATCCGACGACGCAGTTATGTTTGGAGTTGATGGAGTCGGCGGTAAATGGTAATTGGAGATTGGTCATTGACGTTGGCTGCGGCTCTGGAATACTCTCCATTGCGGCTCTGAAACTGGGAGCGGAAAAAGTTTTAGGAGTTGATATTGATATTGAGTCAGTTAAAAATTCCCGCGAGAACGCCGACCTCAATGGGGCGGGGGAGGAATTGATTTTGGGACAAGGCTCGGTGGAGGAAATTCTGCGCGGCGACTTCGGCTTTAAGTCCGCGCCGCTGGTGGTGGCGAATATCCTCGCCCCCGTGCTGATTCGCCTGTTCGACGCGGGTCTCGCGGATTTAATCGAACCGCGCGGCGAAATCATCCTCAGCGGAATCCTCGACCATCAGGCGGAATCGGTCATCCAAGCGGGAAACGCGAAAGGGCTGAAACTCAACGACAAACGGCAGATGGGCGATTGGGTCGCGCTCAAAATGTCGCGTGATGTATAATCCCCCCGGCGCAATTTGGAGGCAGTATGGATTGGAAAAAATATATTCACTCAGACCCTGAGATTCTCATGGGCAAACCTGTAGTCAAAGGCACGCGGTTGGCTGTGGATTTTCTGATTGGCTTATTTGCCGCTGGCTGGACAGAGCAGCAAGTGTTGGAGAATTATCCAACTCTGACTTCGGAATCTCTTCGCGCGGTTTTTGCTTACGCTGCTGAATGTATGCGCGACGAATCCCTGTTTGTTGTTTCTGCGTGAATGATGAATTTTCTTGCTAACGAAAATTTTCCACAAACCAGCGTGCGCTTATTGCGTGAGGCAGGACATACTGTGATTTCCATATCTGAGGAAATGGCTGGTGTGAAAGATAGTGTTGTGTTGTCTCGCGCTGTAAATGAAAAACTAATTGTCTTGACCTTTGACAGGGATTATGGGGATTTGATTTATAAATTGTGAATGCCCGTTCCTGCTGGCATTGTGTACTTTCGTTTTGCCCCGGTTTCGCCGAGCGAACCATGTGAAAGACTTTTGGAATTATTGAAAATTGAAGGCTTGTCTTTGCAAGGTAAGTTTACTGTTGCCGATAGGGAGCGGATTCGCCAGCGTCCGTTGCCATGATACAATTTTGTGAACAAACATGATTCCCATGCCTTTCGCCCCTCCCGCCAAAAAACAATTGGAGCCGATAGCCAAAAAATACGGGCTGCGGTTTATTGTGCTGTTTGGCTCGGTCGCGCGCGGAAAGGTTCACGAGGAAAGCGATATTGACGTCGGCGTTTATACCGAAAAGCCGCTAACCTTTAACAAACGCTTGAAGTTGTGGCTGGAGTTGTCGAAATTGTTTCAATCTGAAATTGACCTGACAGTCTTGAATCATCCCAATCCGTTATTGGGGTTTCGCGTCGCCAACGAGGGCAAGATTTTATTTGAAACGAAACGCTTCGCGTGGGAGCGCTGGAAATCTTACGCGGTTCGTTATTATTGGGATACGGCTAAATTCAGGGAAGACGCAAAACAAAGGCTGGCGCGAAATATCGAGAGGATGAGACATGCCGCGGCTGGATAACGAAATTGTCTCGCAAAAGTTGTTGAGCATGACGCAGTACCTGAATGAGTTGGAGGCTTTGCATGTTCCAACTTTTTTGGAATACAAGAAAGACTCTACCAAGCGTTATGCCGTCGAAAGATTGATTGAGTTGATTGTGGAGTTTGCGACGGACATCAACCGTCATTTTGCTTCGGTTCTGAGCGAGTCGTCGCCGCCCGCTTATTACGATACTTTTGCCGAAATGCACAACATGGGAATTTTGACGAAAGACCTTGCGACCAAACTTGCTTCCACAACGGGCTTGCGAAACCGACTGGTTCATCGCTAAGAGGAAATTGACCATAAGGTTGTGTACCGCAGCGTCAATCCATTGCTTGAAAACTATCGTAAATATGCGGTTATCATTTACGATTACTTGGAGAAAAACTAAAGCATGGAACGCCGCAAACTCTTCTCCTACCTGCTTCTGAATATCTTCGTCTCCGCCACGGTTACGGGCGGAATGCTCTTTTGGTACGACCGCAACTACCGCGCCAGCCTGCCTGCTGTGGCGCAATCCGCGCCCGCCAGCGGGGATGCGACGCCCGCGTCCGCGCTTGACCCGCAGACCGACATTCCCGTCAAAATCAGCAGCGTTGTCGGCGCAGGGTCGCTGAGCTCCGAAATTGTCGTCGTCAAATTTGAAGGCGAAGGTCAGCTCGATTTGGCGAGTTGGCAACTCAAAGACGAAAACGGCAACATCTTTACCTTCCCCAAACTCACCTTGTATCCCAACGGCGCGGTGCAAATTCATACCATTTCGGGCGCGGATACCGTCATTGACTTATACTGGGGACTCGGCGAAGCCGTGTGGAACTCCGGCGAAAACGCCCGCCTCTACGACCCGCAAGGAAATTTGCGCGCGGTGTATCGCGTGCCGTAAGCGGTAATTGGTGATTGGAGATTGACGAGATGAGACAAGTAATCATTTATGCTGGTGAAGACGGCTATATGGTCGCGGAATGTCCCAGCCTGCCCGGATGTATCAGTCAAGGCAAGACAGTTGAAGAAGCGGTTGCAAATATCAAGGAAGCCATTCATGGTTATATTGCCGCGCTCGAAGAAGACGGCTTGCCCGTGCCAGAAGAAACTTTTAGCGCGATGGTCGTCGCCGTATGAGTGGACTGCCGAGAATTTCAGGTCGTGAATGTTTGAAAGCCTTGCAGAAAGTTGGCTTTTATTTGAAACGACAGGAAGGCAGTCACATGATTTTACGGCGTGATAATCCATTTGGTCAGGTTGTCGTCCCAGACCATAAAGAACTTGACCGGGGCACGTTGCGCGCCATCATTCGTCAATCTGGTTTGAGCGTTGACGAATTTGTAAAACTTGTTGGATAAATATGGAAGTAATAGTTCCCTCCCGTACCGTTAGCGATTTAACTCCCGAAGAATTGGAGTTCTACCGTCAGGCATTACGCAAACGCAAACGCGTGAAATGTCAGGCGCCTGAGCGCTTGAAACGCGCGCGGAAAGTCGCGCGGAAAGCGGCAAAAATCCTCAAAGAACAATTCGGCGTGGAGAAGGTCGTATTGTTTGGCTCTACCGTGCAGCCTAGATTGTTTCACATCCGCTCGGATGTTGACCTCGCCGTTTGGGGACTCGGTGAAAATTTATATTTCCGCGCGGCGAGCAGGTTGTTAGATATTGACCCTGAAATCAGCGTGGATTTGGTCGAGTTTGAGTTTGCTTCGCCCACAATGCAAGAAGTGATTCTTCGCTATGGGAAGTCTTTATGAACGATTACGCTGAACTTGCTTATCGTATTCGAGCCGAAATAAAAAACTTGGATAAGGTTGTAAATCGCACCCTCGAATTGGCTGGTAAAGCCAGAACACGCGGCGATGACGGCTATTGGGATGGCGTTGCGCTCAACCTGCATGGCTTTTATTCAGGCGTCGAGCATATTTTTGAGGATATTGCGCGTACCGTTGAGAACGATATTCCTTCTGGCTCGAATTGGCATATCGAATTACTTGTTCAAATGAGCGTTAAATTTGAAAACATAAGACCGCCTGTAATTTCACAAGAAACTTTTGCATTGCTCGATGGCTTTCGTTCCTTGCGGCACATTATCCGAAATGTTTACGCCTTCAACTTGCGGCCCGGGCGGTTAAGCGACCTTGTTGATAAATTAACGCAAGTTGCCACCTTCAAAAGAGAAGAAGGATTTTGCCTGTTTTGAACCGCCGAGTCGCAGAGGGCGCAGGGTTTTTAATCAATTTCTCCGTGTCCTCCGCGCCTCTGCGGTAAAAATTAAGCAAGGGTAGCAACTTGGGTTAAATTACCCAATTGTTTCGCCGTCGCTCAATCTGATTTGCTCAAGTTTGCTGAATTTCTCGAATCTGTTTGATATACTCGCCCAACTTGTAACTCGTAACTTGTAACTTGTAACTCGTATCCCGTAACTCGCAACCCGTATCCTGAAACCTACCCATGACCCAAGCCCTCTACCGCAAATACCGCCCCAAACAATGGGACTCCGTCATCGGACAAGACCACGTCGTCCAAACGTTGATGAACGCCGTCAAAGCCGACCGCGTCGCCCACGCCTACCTCTTCGCCGGTTCGCGCGGAACGGGCAAAACCACCGTTGCGCGTTTGCTTGCCAAAGCCGTGAACTGTCTCAACGAAGACGCAAGCAAAAGACCGTGTAACGAGTGCGAGCATTGCAA
>DAOTZP010000056.1:0-6104 GCA_034434265.1 Anaerolineales bacterium
CTTCCGTAGTCTTCATTTTCTGGCGTTTGCCATTCTTATGCTGCAAACTTTCGTCAAAACTATTGCTCATATACTCTAAAGTGCATAACAGCTTCTATGAAACCTGCGAACTTTCTGCCGATGGCAGGTTGTTACACATCTCCGGGCAGGCGCCACAGGGAAGTGGGCTGTTGTCCTATTACAACAGAACGCTCACCTATTATGTGCAGAATGCGGGCGCGAGTGAAGCCGCCCTGCTGGGCGCGAACGTGTCATTTGTTGCCAATCGCGTTGAAAATTCATATATCGCCTCGTCCACTTGGTTCACCCTGAGCATGTGGAACGCCACGCCCATTAACTCCACCGGCGATTTCAACTTCCAGAACTCACAAATGGTTACGTTTCCCAGTGGTTCTTCGACTGGAAAAATTGTCATGGATATTCACTATTCCGGTCCGTGGTACATCTATACGCTAGATGTCTGGCTTTCTTTGGATGGCATTTACACGCCTCCGACCCCGACGGTCTCTCCTACTCCCACCGCCACAGCGACTTTTACCCCGACTCCTAGCGCAATACCAACGCTTACTGCGACGCAGGCTTTTACGCCAACCTCCACTCCTATTCCCTTCAATACGCCTGCTCTGTACTTAACCCCTTACTATATCGGTTCAGGCTATTTTCCGACTAATGATCTGAAATACTGTCATTCTGGCTCAGAGTATTTAATTCAGGTACAAAATGCAGCTAACAAGTGGGATGCTGATACAGATATAACACTATCCTATAACTGTACTTCGCGGGAAATTTCCTCGATATATGCGGATTTTGGACAAACTAACTGGGCCGGTTATGCGTATATTTGCGATATTAATGAGCAGTGTGATGGATCGCCAATTAATAACACCTATAAAAGTTGCGGAGTGTGGTTAAGCCAATATCAAATTTCAATATACAACCCGACGTATTACTCTAACGCAGAGGTGGAAAAATTAGTAATGCATGAATTTGGACACTGTTTTTCTCTTGATCATTCAAGCGACCCTACGAGCATTATGGGAGGAGGCAGTGTTCCAAATACTTGGGATATTTATTGGATAAACCTCAGATATTAAGAAAACTTTTTGGCAAGATTTTTTCTGTATTACAAGGCGTGTTGAACTGTATATAGAGGACAAATGAATAAAAAGACAATTTTTAAAATTGGCGTCTCACTGATAGGACTTGTTTCCATAACAGTATTTTTTGTAGTTTTGAAAAATAATGGAAATATTAATGCTCTCAATGTTAAAGGAACAGAGTCTGTCATTACAAAGCGTCAAAGTCGGGCAGTATGGGCTTCCAATGCAACAACCGTAGAAGAACTTATATTAGAATCAGATATTGTTGTGCGAGTAAGGGCTATTGAGTCTCCCGCTACCCGCGTAGTTTCAATTGAAGCTCCAACAGTAGATGAGAATGGTGATGTAATTGGTTCTACTGTAATTCGTGTGCTTTTTTCGGACACGGAATTTGAAGTAGTGAATATATATATGGGTAGTGCGCCATCACAAATTAGTGTTATGCAAACAGGCGGGTATGATCCGTCAGTGTCAAGAAGTATTGAGGAGACTATAGATGACCCACTATATAATGTGGGCGAAGAATATATTTTGTTTCTGCGTAGCATTGCGGGAGATCATGTACATGCCCCAGACAGAGATCTTTATTTAACAATTAACCCTTTTGGACGTTATAGAATTGAGGGTAAACACGCGTTTTCGTATGGTCAAGATAATAGACCGGGTGTTTTGACTGTTAAAGAACTTGAAGCACATATTATGAGTGTTTTGCATCATAATTCACTCACCGTAACGGAAACGCCTCAGCCGTAAAACCTTTTGCCTTATTATTCAAAGCCTCCGCGCAAGTTGTCAAAACTTGCGCGGAGGCTTGCTTTTTTATTGGGGGTATAATCTGCGCTTATGTCATGCTTTTGGTTAAAAAAACAATAAGCATATTCACAGGCGTATGGAGATTTTATGAATAACACGGTCACAAGAGTCACTCTCAAAAACGGCATGAAGGTCATGCTTAAAGAAATTCACACCGCGCCCATCATTTCTTCGTGGGTGTGGTATCGCGTCGGCTCGCGGGATGAAACCACCGGCAAGACGGGCATCTCGCATTGGGTGGAACACATGCAATTCAAAGGGACGAAAAAATTTCCCGGCGGAGAATTGGATAAACTGATTTCCCGCGAAGGAGGGCGGTGGAATGCCTCCACCTCGCGCGATTCCACCCGCTACTTTGCCACCATGCCCGCAGGCAAAATTGACCTTGCGCTTCAATTGGAAGCAGACCGCATGACCAAAAGCCTCTTCGACCCCAAAGAAGTCGAATCCGAGCGCACGGTCATCATCTCGGAGCGCGAAGGCAGCGAAAATGAGCCGTTCTTCCAACTGAGCGAAGCCACCAATCAGCTTGCCTTTCGCGTTCACCCTTACCGTCACGAAATTATTGGCGACAAAGCCGATTTGCTCGCCATCACCCGCGATGATTTATACAATCATTATCGAACCTATTACGTTCCCAACAATGCCATGATTACAATAGCGGGCGATTTTGATACCAAAGCCATGCTCAAACGCATTAAAGAATTGTTCGAGCCAATCCCTGCAGGTAAAACGCCGCCGCGCGTTCTGCGCCCCGAACCGGAGCAAAAAGGCGAAGTGCGTTTTACGCTGGAAGGCACAGGCGATACAACGTATATTGACGTTGCTTATCGTCACCCGCAAGCTTCGCATCCCGATTATTTTCCCCTGCAAGTTTTGGATAGCTTGCTCGGCGGCTCAGGCGCGACTTCCAATAAAACATCGCGCTTTTATCGCGGCTTGGTGGATACCGAATACGCGGTGGATGTTTCTGCCTGGTCGGATAACACCATAGACCCGTATCTGTACCGCATTGTCATGCTCAAACATCAAAAACGAAAACCGGAAGAAACGCTCAAAGCGCTCGACGCTGAAATTGAAAAAGTTCAAGAGAAGCCCGTCGCCAAATCCGAAGTGGAACGCGCCGTCAAGCAAGCGCGCGCCATGTTCTCCTATCGCAACGAAAGCATCACCAATCAGGCATATTGGCTCGGTTACTCTGAAACTTTTGCATCCTACGATTGGTACTTAACCTACCTCGACAATCTTGCACAAGTCACACCCAAAGATGTGCAGCGCGTGGCGCGCGAATATTTGCAGCCTTCAAAGCGCGTTGTTGGCATTTACATTCCCAAAGAGGCGAAATGAAAAAACAAGCATATCAATCTTTGCCCGGTCCCGAAAATATTTTCCGCGCCAAACTTTCAAACGGAATTGTTTTTCTTTCGCGCGCAAACTTCAACACCCCATCCGTCAGTTTTGGCGGATACCTGCCCGCAGGCTCAATCTTTGAGGCGGATGAAAAACTCGGCTTGGCGGATTTTGTCGCGTCCTCGCTTATGCGCGGAACAGCCACCCGCAAGTTTGATTCCATTTACAATGAATTGGAATCCGTCGGGGCAAGCATGGGTTTTAGCGGGGGAACGCTCAACGTTAACTTTGGCGGACGTTCGCTGGTGGAAGACCTGCCGCTGCTTTTCAATCTGCTGGCGGAATCTTTACAACTGCCCGCCTTTCCAAAAGACGAAATGGAACGCTTGCGCGCGCAATATCTCACGGGCTTGTCCATGCGCGAACAGGATACCTTCAGCATGGCATCGCTGCATTTCGACCGCATGTTATACCGCGACCATCCCTACGCCCGCCCCGATGAAGGCTACACCGAAACCATCAAATCCATCACCCGCAAAGACTTGAAGGAATTTCACCGCAAACATTTTGGGCCCAAAGGCATGGTGATTGCGGTGGTCGGCGCCATTGAGCCGCAAAAAGCCTTTGACCTTGCGGAAAAATATTTTGGCAAATGGAATGTTCCGCATCAAGTTCCCCTGCCCGAAATTCCTGATGTGAAACCGATTCGCAAGACGGTCAGACATCACCACAAAATTGCGGACAAGTCGCAATCTGATTTGGTTGTTGGCATGTTTGCCCCGCCCCGCAACCACCCGCTGTATTTTTCCGCCTCCATCGCAAATTCCGTTTTGGGACAGTTTGGCATGATGGGACGCATTGGCGCTTCTGTCCGCGAAAAATCAGGGCTGGCGTATCATGCTTCTTCCAGTTTGCACACTGGCACAGGCGTTGGCAGTTGGGAAGTGACCGCAGGCGTAAACCCGAAAAACCTCAACAAAGCCATTGACTTGATTATTAAAGAACTGCGCCGCTTTGTCAAAAGCGGCGTCACCGCGCAGGAACTTGCGGATGTGCAGGCGAATTACATCGGCAAACTTCCTTTATCCCTTGAATCCAATCATGGCGTGGTGAGCGGGCTGCTGAACATTGAAAGATACAATCTGGGGTTGGATTACTACCCGCGTTATGAGGCGCTTGTCCGCGCTGTCACCCGCCAATCCATTTTGGAAATTTCACGCCAATATATTGACCCGGACCGTTTGGTAATTTCCACCGCGGGACCGTAATGGTTTGCTAGGCAGCAACCAGTGACCGGAAAGGAAGCATGAAACTTTCGAGCGGCGTTGATTTGATTGAAATAGACCGCGTGCGTGACGCTCTTGAAAAGCATGGCGAAAAATTCCTTGCGCGCATTTTCACCCCCGCCGAGCAAGCCCAATGCGCGGGGCGCTCTGAATCGCTTGCCGCGCGTTTTGCCGCCAAAGAAGCCGCAGCCAAAGCGCTTGGCTGCGGCATTGGCGCGCTCCGCTGGGTGGATGTGGAAATTCTCAACGACGAAAAAAAAGCCCCGCGCATGTTTCTGCACGGGGAAGGGGAGCGGCTGGCAAAAGAATTAGGGTTAACAACCTGGTCGGTGAGTTTAAGTCACACCGAAACGCACGCCCTGGCGCTTGTGGTGATGGCGGGGTGACGTTCACTTGCGTTCTTCCACGCCAATCCAAAAATGATTTGGCATGACAGGCGCGTATGCCCGCACGGTGATTGTGTTCAGCGTCAACTGCCGCTGTCCTTTCTCCAACATGCGCGGATTTACCAGACAAATTTCCGGCGCGCGCCCAAATTTCTTTTTGTAATATTCCATCGCCTTTTGAATTTTTACGCTCAATGTGGATTGCGGGTCATTATCGAACCATAACATTCCAGTATGCATTTTATTTCTCCACTTCCGGCAGCCAAAAATCCAGCCATGTTTCGCCTTCGGGCATGGTGAACTCGACGCCTTGTGACAGATTGCTAAAAACCTTGCCGGTATTTCCTGCCGCAACTTCCGCGTCTTCTTGTGATGCGATAAAACCAAACAACCGCGTTCGGAAGAAATCCAGCCATGCGCCCAACGCTTTGGCGCGCGATGTGTTTAGTGTGGCAAAAATCCACACGCGGCGGTTCGCTCCGCGCATGAGCAGCCAGCGCAGGTTTTGCTTTGCGCCTTCATCCAGATTCATCAACGCGGCAAGGTCGTCAATCAACAACACAAAACAACGCGCCTCTCCTTTATTGATGTGCGCCCATTCCACCAGCGACTTTAACAGTTCGCTTGCTTCTTCATTCGGTTTATAGATGCCAATGCAGCGGTGTGAATTTTCAGGTTTTCGCCATTCATCCAGCGATTCGGTTACAACCGCATATTGGATTTGCGACTCATCATGCAGCATCTCCGCCGCGCGGGCGGCGACTTGTAACAGCCTTGTCTTTCCGCTGTCTTCATCTCCCGCAATGAGAATCGCCCCGGGAGCGGGGTCGTACAGGTTGAGCAGAATCGGCAGCCCGTCATTTGCCATGCCAAGAAACAGCGCGTTGCCCGGCAGGGGAGAAAGGCTTGCCAGCACAGCGTCAACTGCGGGTAGAGTTAACCCGCGTTCATTTTCCTCCTGCGCGGTTTCGTTTAAAATATCGAGCATGATGTTGATGCGGTCGTCGGTTTCCATAGTTAGAATATTTGTTCTAATATTACTCTGTAAAAAACAAAATGTCAAGCGTAATTTCCTGAGGTTCGGACAAAATATCGGACAGGAGGGTGAAGAAAAGCAGCCTCACAGCGGATAAACTTGGCGCACCACCACCATCCTTATCAACCGCGAG
>DAOTZP010000057.1:0-5554 GCA_034434265.1 Anaerolineales bacterium
CGTTTGCAACCGTTGAAGCACGCCAATTGATTTTCCATTCAAATACCCTATACAGGCATTTGTGTCCAGCAGGTATTTCATTCCAGCGTCTCACGGATTTCATAATTCGCTTGCTGCGTTCTCTCTGGAAAATCAGGAAGACAACCAAACGTCTTTTCAAAAAAGCCGAGGCTCCAGTTTTTTTGGTTTGCGGTTGCCGCCAGATTTATAACTACATCAACGTCAGTATTTTTGAACGCAGCCGGGATTTTTAATTTAAGAATTCCGTCATTGCCAACATGGGCATGGAGTTTGACGCTATTCATAATAACCTCCGAACTGAAAAATTTCTTAATCCGCCAAATCGCTCACGTCTTCCTGCGCGGCGGCTTCTTTGACGTAATCCGCCAATACGGGCGCAACCTTAACCGGCGTGATGTATTTTTCGGTGTATTGTTTTGTATCTTTCACGCCAAGCAAATTGAACAACTTGTCGAACTGCGCTTCCCATGCCGCGCCGAGTTTGGCTTTGGCTTCTTCGGGCAGCGCGTACGATTTTGCCTTGAACGGTCCCACCGCGTTTTTGCGCGTCTTGTAATAGAATTGCTCGTCGGTCATGCCCGGTTTGCGCTCGCTGGCGGAGTTGACATCCAGCCATGCGTAGATTTCCTTTTTGAAGTCGGCGGGGATGTTATCGTAGAACATGGTCAAGAAATTGGTGGCAAGGTGAACTTCAATGGCTTCGTGCTTCACAAACTGGTTGAAGTTTTCCTCCGCCACAGTGGAAGCGCCATGCTGCACCGTGCCGCCCATGCCGTATTCTTTGCGCGCCACGCGGCTCAGGTCGCGCAGCACATCAAAGGCAATGTTCACTTCCGCAATTGAGCCGTCCGGCAGCACCGTTCCGCCGTGCGAAGTTCCCGTCAGCACGCTGATTTTGCTCAAGCCCGGTTTGCCCGGCGCGAGTTTTTTCATCTCGGCGTTGTAGCCGTCCATATATGCGCGGAGTTCCGGCTCGGTGGAGTTGTTTGTTCCCACTTCGCCAATCTCGCCGCCGATGGAAATCGTCACGCCCTTTGGCTCATGTTCGCGGATGAACGCGGAGAGTTGCGCCGAAAGCAGCGAGTTGAGCGCCTGTTGTTCGGCAACGGTTGGCAGGTGAATATCTACAAGGGTGGAGGTATCCACGTCAATATTGAAGAAACCCGCGCTGATGGCTTCCAGAATTAAATCGCGGACGGTTTGCAGCTCGCCAGCCGAATCCGCCGCGTATTTTTTTGCGGAAACCTGAAAGTGGTCGCCTTGAATAAATACGGGACCGACAAAACCTTCCGCAACGGCGGCGGCGAGAATGTTGGTGGCGTATTCCGCGGGGCGCTGCCCGGTGTATCCAATTTCGGAGCGCGCAATTTCAAAGATGAACGCGCCCGCGTTGATTTTGTTGGCGGCGCGGAACATGGCGCGCGCGGCATGGTAAGACAACGCCCGCAAGTTAAATGCAGGCGTGCAGAATGTCATCGGCACTTCTTCGCGCCCGCGCGCCATGTAAAGTTCGTGAATGGAAGCGGGGAACACCCCCAATTCCAGCGCGGCGGCGCGGATGAGATACCGCGCCCAGCCCACCGAAGAATCCGTCCCCAACGCGGAACGTTCCACCAACCTGCCAATCGTTTTGCGGAATTTTTCCACATCCGTCACTTTAACATTTGAGCCTTCAACAGATAAACTGTTTTCAACAAGGGCTAATAATTCTTTCACATGGTCAGACATTGCAACTCTCCTGAAAAATTTTGCAACCCGTCAGGTTGTTTTGCGTTACATTATAACTGCAATTAAAACGGATATAATAAAAGCGGTTGTATCAAACGCATGTGACAAAAAACGGAGGCTCAACATGAGTGATTTTTTTGAAAAAGTGACCAGCCAGATGGACCCGTTCTCGAAATTGCTGGCGTACATTCCCGGCTTTGGCGGATACATTGAACGGCAAAACCGCCGCGATGCCGATAAATTGCTGCGCGATACCGTCGCCCGCCGCTTTGAAGAACATTGGAGCCGCGCATCCAACCTGCAGGCGGATTTGGTGGCGCAAGGCATGATTAAATATGTGGACGATATGGAAAAAGCCGCGCTTTCCCTGCGCACGTTTATTGACAAAATTTCACGCGCCGCGCGAGGATATTCGGGCGTATTCGACGCCGTAAAAATCAACGAAGCCGAACTGCAAGCCATCTATCAATTTGATTTGGCTTTCTTCGACCTCAGCGACCAGATTGGACGCGCTTTGGACAACCTTGAAGCCACTCTCGGCGACGAAGCGGGTCTCCCTGCCGCCATTCGCAACCTGACCACCCTTGCCCGTCTTGCTGTGGAGACATTTGAGCGCCGTTCCGAAGTGGTGACAGGCAGCAGGGAATAGCATGTAAGAGAAAGTCTTATGTGGCATACTTACATTAACGCAACTTCAATTGAAGAGGTCTTGAAAGTTTTGGGGGAAAAAAAAGAAGCCGCGCGCGTGGTCGCAGGCGGGACGGACCTCATTCTCGAATTGGAGCGCGGAGTCCGCAAAGGGGTGGGTACTCTTGTGGATGTGACGCGCGTCCCTGAATTGGAAGGCATTTTCCTCGATGAAGATGATGTGATTCATCTCGGCGCGATAGTCACGCATAACGATTGCGCCGCGTCAAAATTAATCCGCGAGCGGGCGTTTCCGCTTGCCCGCGCCGCATGGGATGTCGGCGCGCCGCAAATTCGCAACCGGGGGACGGTGGCTGGCAATCTCATCACCGCCTCGCCCGCCAACGACACCATCACCCCGTTGATGGCGCTTGGGGCGAAGGTCACGCTCGCCTCGCAAAGCGGAACGCGCGTTGTTCCGTTGAAAAAGTTTTATACCGGCGTGCGTAAAACCGTCATGCGCCCGGATGAAATGATGCTGGATATTTCCTTCCCGGCGTTGAAGAAAAACCAGCGCGGCACATTCATTAAGTTGGCGCTGCGCCGCGCTCAAGCCATTTCACTGGTGAACGTTGCCGTTGTGCTGACCATGAGCGGGCAAACGGTGAAAGAGGCCGCCATCACGCTGGGCGCGGTTGCGCCGACGATTATTCACGCAAGCAAGGCGGAAAAATTTTTGGCGGGCAAAAAACTTAACGATGTCAATATAGCCCAAGCCGCGCTGCTGGCAATGAAATCCGCAGCGCCGATTGACGATGTGCGCGGCTCGGCGAGTTACCGCCGCGAGATGGTCAAGGTCATCACCGCGCGCGCGCTGACCATGCTGCGCGATGGAACGGAACAGGCGGGGATGCCAAAGAAGCCGATTTTGTTGCGCGGGAAAAAGACCAAAGACCAAACACCGCGTATCGTTCATCACCAGTCGTCTGCCGTCAATCAAATTGAAACCACCATTAATGGCAAGCCGTATGTGTTTGGAACGGGACTCGATAAAACCCTGCTTCACCTGCTGCGCGAGGAAGGCGAATTAACCGGCACAAAGGAAGGCTGCGCGGAAGGCGAATGCGGCGCGTGTACGGTCTTTTTGGATGGCGAAGCGGTGATGGCGTGCCTTGTTCCCGCGCCGCGCGCGCATGGCGCAGTCATCACCACAGTGGAAGGACTCGCGGAGGAGGAAAAACTTCACCCCGTGCAGGAAGCCTTTATCAATGACGGCGCGGTACAGTGCGGTTACTGCACGCCCGGATTTTTGATGTCCGGCGCAAAACTGTTGGAAGAGAAACCCAACCCGACACGCGGCGAAATTGAGCAAGCCATTACAGGTAACTTATGCCGCTGCACGGGTTATTACAAAATTGTCAAAGCGATTGAAGACGCAAGCAAACTTAAGATTGAGAGGTAACGTATGGGAAAATATTCAAGAAGCGTTCAACACAAGCCGGTGGAAAAAGACCAGACAAAAAGTTTGGCTTGGCGCGGTGTCGGCTGCTTGTTGATGATTTTGGTTCCGGCGCTTTCAATTGCCGCAGCAGTGGCAACCGTTAACAGTTCGGCGGTGGCATACATTCCCTACGAAATGCTTGGCTACCCCGTGCTGCCGGATTGGATGTTCGCCACCGACGGGCTGGCTTTCATCTTTACCCCTATTGCCAATACTCAAGATTTATACGCCATCATTGTTTTGAGCGCGGTGTATATGATTGTGTTTGGCGGCGGCATTTCCCTTTTATATGCGATTGTATATCGCATCCTTAATCCCAACCTGTATGGACCGATGGACGTCCCGCCCCCAAAAACGAGAGCCAAAAAATATCAAAGATAGGTTTCTATGTCAGAACAAATTGGAAAATCTTATCTGCGTATTGACGCGCGCGATAAAGTCACCGGCGCGGCGTTATACTCCGGCGACTTGAAACGCGAGAACATGTTGTATTTGAAGGTTGTCTTTGCGGAGCGCCCGCACGCGCGTGTGTTGCGCATTGACACCAGCAAAGCCGAATCCGCGCCCGGCGTGGTTGCGGTTTACACCGCAAAAGACGTGCCTGTAAACGAATACGGCTTGCAAATTAAAGACCAGCCCGTGCTGTGCGGACCGGGCTCAAGCAAACCGTACACCGATATTGTCCGCTTTGTGGGTGACCAGGTTGCCGTTGTCGTTGCGGAGACGGAGAAGCAGGCGCATGAGGCGGCGAAACTGGTCGAGGTCGAATATCAAGACTTGCCCTTGCTGGATACACCCGCGAAGGCGCTCGCGCCCGACGCGCCGATTCTTCATCCCGATTTGGGCGACTCGAATATCTGCGTCCACTATAAAATCCGCAAGGGAGATGTGGAAGCGGGCTTCGCGCAGGCGGATGTGATTGTGGAGGCGGAGTATCAAACGCCCGTGCAGGAACACGCCTATTTGCAGCCCGAAGCAGGGCTGGCGTACATTGACGAAGAGGGGCGCGTTACCATTGAAGCCGCAGGTCAGTGGACTCATGCGGACAGGGAAGGCATTGCCCACGCGCTTGGGCTTGATGTGGAAAAAGTCCGCGTGATTTATCCCGCCATTGGCGGCGCATTTGGCGGACGCGAAGACCTCTCCGTTCAAATTGTTCTTGCGCTGGCGGCAATGAAACTCAACCGTCCGGTGAAGACGGTTTGGTCGCGGCGTGAATCCATCATCGGGCATGGCAAACGTCACGCAACGACAATCAAAGCCAAGTGGGGCGCAACCAAAGAAGGCAAACTGGTCGCCGCTGAAATTGAGTTGATTGGCGACGGCGGCGCGTATATGTACACCACCAACAAAGTGCTGGGAAATTCCACCATCACTTCCACCGGACCGTACTTTATTCCAAATATCAAAACCGATGTGATTGGCGTTTATACCAACAACGTGCCGGGCGCAGCCTTTCGCGGGTTTGGCGCGCCGCAAGCCTTGTTCATGGCGGAATCGCAAATGAACAAACTGGCGGAAAAACTCGGCATGGACCCGGTGGAATTCCGCTTGAAGAACGCGCTGCGCGACGGCGATACGCTCGGCGTTGGAACGCCCGCGCCAAGCCCTGTGAGCATCGTCAAGTGCATTGAAGAAGCGCGCGACCATTTTGAATGGAAGAAAAAAATAAAAAAG
>DAOTZP010000058.1:0-4937 GCA_034434265.1 Anaerolineales bacterium
CCCGCCATTCGTCCCGATACGGTTGCAATTGCCTTCGGGCAGGGACATACCGCCTACGGGCAATACGCGGCTGGGCGCGGCGTGAACCCCAACGACCTGCTTGGCGCAAACTTCAACGAAGCCGGTGACCTCGCGTTTGCCGGAGTGAAGGTAAACATTGAAAAGACCGGTAAAAAGAAACCGCTCTCGCGTCTGGAAAGCGTTATGGGCGTGTACGGCGTCGGTCTTGGAGAGGAGCACTAATTATGATTAGACCTGAAGAAATCAAAATGAGCGCGGAAGAATCCGGCAAGTGGGGCATGGTCATCAATCAGGATATTTGCACGGGCTGTCAAGCTTGTGTTGCCGCCTGCGCGATGGAAAATAACATCTCCTTCGTGGGCGAAGAAGACGCGGGCTACGGGCGCTCCATGCACTGGATTCGCATTGAACGCTTTTGGGAGGGCGAATACCCCGAAGTAAAGATGACCCCCAACCAGCCGATGCTCTGCCAGCAATGCGGACACGCCACCTGCGAACCGGTCTGCCCGGCATTTGCCACCGTTCATTCCACCGCAGAAAAACTCAACCTGCAAGTGTATAACCGCTGCGTCGGCACGCGCTACTGCGCGAACAACTGCCCGTATCAAGTACGCTCATTCAACTGGCGCGACTACGAGCGCCCTGAGCCGCTTCCCAACCAGCTCAACCCCGATGTCACAGTTCGCCGCCGCGGTGTGATGGAAAAATGCACCTTCTGTATTCAGCGCATTCACAAGGCGCAGGACAAGGCAAAAGCCGAAGGGCGCGAAGTGCGCGACGGCGAGTTTACAACCGCGTGCGCGCAGGCTTGCCCGGCAGACGCCATCGTATTCGGGCGCGTGGACAATCCTGAATCGCTTGTTTCACAGCTGGCGCGTCAGGGGCACGGCATCAAACATCTTGAAGAACTTGGCACGATGCCCAACGTGACCTACTTCAAGGGAGGGTAAACATGACTGACAAAAAACATCATGCGGCGCATTCCCACGAGGAACATCTCCGCGAAAAACATTTAATGCTTGACCCGCTTCCGCGCGGCAAGATGAACGACATGGTTATGGAATCCATGACCGAGCCGCCCACATGGAAATTCTGGCTGCTCTTTGCCATTTTGAGCGTGGTCGTGGCGTATGGCTTGTTCTACTCTTGGGGAAAAATGATTGTAGAAGGTCTCGGCATTGCCGGTGTGAACCGCCCGTCGTACTGGGGCGTGTTCCTCGTCAATACCGTGTTTTGGATTGGCATCAGCCACGCGGGGACGTTCATCTCCGCGATTTTGCGCGTGTTCCGCGCGGAATTCCGCCGCCCGTTCACCCGCATTGCAGAGTTGATGACCACCTTTGGTCTGGTGCAGGCTGGCTTCTCCATCTTCATGCACATGGGGCGCGTGTGGCTTTCATACTGGCTCATGCCGTACCCCAATCAACGCATGTTGTGGCCCAACTTCCACTCCCCGCTTTCATGGGACTTGCTGGCAATTACCACCTACCTGCTCTCGTCCACCATGTACCTGTTCCTGCCGCTCATCCCCGATATGGCAATGGCGCGCGACCGCTCGACAGGCTGGCGCAAGAATTTTTATAAAATCCTCGCGCTCGGCTTTCGCGGAACCGAAGGCGAATGGGCGCATCTGCGCAACGCAATGAACATCTTTGCGTTTGCCATCATCCCGGTCATGTTCTCGGTTCACACCATCGTGTCCTGGGACTTTGCCGCCGCCACCCGCCCCGGCTGGAGCTCGACCATCTTTGGTCCATACTTCATCGTGGGCGCGCTGCACTCCGGTATGGGCGCGGCTGCGGTTGTGCTGGCAATCATTCAAGGCACAATGAAACACATGAAATACTTTGTGCGCGGCGAACACTTTGACGCCATCGGCAAACTCATGCTCATCATCTCCATGGCGTGGGCGTACTTCTTCTTCAACGATTACATGGTGCAATGGTACGGCGGAGATAAATGGACGCTGCAACTGCTCCACTTCCACGAAGCCGGTCCGCTTGGGTGGATGTGGTTTGCCATGCTCATCTGCAATGTCGCCATCCCGTGGGCGCTGCTCTGGAACAGCAAATGGCGCTCCACCCCTTGGGTCATCTCCTTCGTCGGCATTGCCATCAATTTTGGCATGTGGTTCGAGCGCTACATCATCGTTCCCATCTCGCTCACCATCAACCGTATGCCTTTCACCTGGCGGCTGTACCAGCCCGGCGTGGAAATTCCGCTCGGCATTGGCACGCTGGCATTCTTTATCCTGCTCTATATGGCGGCATCCAAACTCATTCCGCTCATCCCCGTTTGGGAAGTGCAGGAAGGTCAGATGGCGCACGAACTCAAGAAATTCGGACGCGAAACCGTCGTTTCCGTCAGCGAATTGGAATAGGAGTACGACATGACTGAAAACAAAGTCGTAGATATTCTCGCGGTCTTCCCCGACCTCGAACCCGCCGCCAACGCCATCGAACATCTGCGCGAAATCGGCGTGCATGACGAGTGCATGAACGTCATCTCCGGCGTGCCGGTCACCGAAGCCATGCTGGGCCGCCCCGCCCAGTGGACAAACGTCCCGCGCATTGCATTCGGCGGCGCGGTCTTGGGGTTTGGCGCGGGCGCGTTCCTCGCCTTCGTCACCCCGTATCTCTATCCCTACCCCATTCAAGTCAGCACGCAGGCTTTCATCCCCGGACCGCCCAGCGTTGTTGTGCTGTTTGAACTGACCATGCTGGGCATGTTAATTTCCACCTTCATCGGCGTATTCCTCGACAGCATGTTCCCCAACTACCGCCCGATGAAATACGTCACCGAAGTAAGCAACGGAAAAATCGCCCTTCTGGTGGAATGCCCGCATGTGGAAGAAAAGAAACTAACCGAAGCCTTAAAGAAAATGGGCGCAGAATCCGTGCAGCCCGCGGAGGCACAACACTTATGAGACTCTTCAAACAATTGGTAAACGTCTTTGGCGTTTTGCTCATCCTCGCCGGCGCGCTGATGATATTCGCATACGATGTCATCAAAATTGACTGGGTGGTCTTCATGGAAATTCAAGAATCCTACGGCACGCAAGAACAGCCGCTGCCCGTTCCCGCGCGTTCCATCCCCATTGAAGGCGCAGCCTACATCCCCGGCAACGGCGCGCCCCTCAACCCCGTCGCAGCGGATGAAGAATCCATTGCGCGCGGCAAACAGCTGTTCGGTATCCACTGCGCCACCTGTCACGGCGCGGAAGGCAAAGGCAACGGAACCGTTGCCGCATTCTTCACCCAAAAGAAACCCGCCGACCTGACCAGCCCCGCCATTCAAGCCAAAAGCGACGGCGACGTCTTCCTCACCATCAGCAACGGCTTCGGCTTTATGCCCGCGCTGAACGAAAACTTCACCGTGCGCGAACGCTGGGATATTGTCAACTACTTCCGCACGCTCGCGGCTCCCGCGCAATAAGAGGCAACCATGAATGACGATGTTCGCAAAACAATTTATCAAACGCTAACCATCTTCTCGGTGGGCGTAGTCGTTTGGATTGCCTTTATCTTCCTCAACGCCTGCGGATTTTCACTCGCCTGCAAGCGTGGAATGCCCGCAGTGGACGGGACTCCCATCCCCACCCTCATCCCCGCCGCCATGCCCGCGATGGACGCCCACCCGCAAGCCGAATCCGCCGAAGGCAAATGCCGCGTCGCCGCAGCCGACCTCATCGGCGCGTGGGTGGATGCAGGCGCCCCTGAAGCGGATTCCTTCCCCTTCACCGCCGCAGACGGCGCATCCTGCGAAGCCACCTTCGCGGACGTGCTGCCCCTGTTTGCAGAAGCCAACTTATGGGCAGCGGGCGCGCCCTCCTGCGATTCCTGCCACAGCGCGGATTTCAATTCATCCAAAGCCAAATTGGATTTGACCAGCTACGCGGGAATTACAGCCGGTTCGCAGCGTGCGGATGCTGAATCCAAAGGCACGGACATTCTCGGCAGCGCATGGAAGTCCTCGCTGCTGTATCAGTTTATGATGGAAGCAAAGGAAGGCGTAAAAGGTCACACCGCCCCCGTATCCGCCGCGTTTATCTACGCTGGCGCGCCGCTTCCCGTTGCAACGCCAACACCGTAAATTGGTAAATTACAAAACACAAACAAACTCACCCCGAAAATTTCGCGGGTGAGTTTGTTTTTAAGCCCCGCGCGAACCTCAAATAAAAAACACCTCCGCATGGAAGTGTTTTGCTGGCGGAGAGGGCGGGATTCGAACCCGCGAACCTTTTTGGGTTACACGCTTTCCAAGCGTGCGCGCTAAGCCAGACTACGCGACCTCTCCAATCATTTAAAGCCAGAAGATTATACCAGATGTTTTTATGATGACAATGGTTTTACAGAAAAAAAAATTTTGCGTCATTTTTTGCAATGTTCTTAAGTTGTATTTTATTGTATAGTATGAAAGTCGTGAGTCGTTTTCATAAAAGAGAGGATGCGATGAACACAAAAAAAATTATTCAATGGTTCTTAATTTGCGTCTTGCTGGCTTCATCCCTTGTTACAACACAAAGCGCGCGCGCAAGCGGCAACTGCGCCAACTACATCACCGTGCAATGGGGCGATACGCTCAGCGGCATTGCCGCGCTGTGCGGCGTCAGCGTGGAAGCAATCCGCGCCGCCAATCCCGGCTTGGGATGGTGGCTGTATGCCGGGCAGGTTCTTTACATCCCCAGCGCGTATGCGCCACTTCCAGTTCCCCCGCCATCCAGCGGCGTGACGTACATCGTTCAATGGGGAGATACGCTTGGCGGCATCGCGCAAAAATACGGCGTATCTTTAAGCGCGGTATTGGCGGTCAACCCGCAGATTTGGAACATCAACCTGATTTATCCGGGGCAAGTCATCAACCTGCCTGCTGTGGTCGTCAATCCTCCTCCGGTGGTTGTGAACCCGCCGCCCGTC
>DAOTZP010000059.1:0-1520 GCA_034434265.1 Anaerolineales bacterium
ACCTGCCCGAAGAATGTGTGGAGGCCGGCTTCGACAAATCCTTCGTGGACAAAGTCGTGGCCCGCATCCGCCGCAGCCAATTCAAACGCATGATGCCCATCATCGCCAAGATCAGCAACCGCACCATCGGCTACGACTTTCTCTACCTCCGCGACTGGGGAACTTAAAACTGGCTGCTGATTACCGATTACCGGACACCGACTATTCAAAATGCACATTCCTCCCTCCCTCAAACACAAAAAATTCTTTTACCTCTGGCTCGGACAATTAATTTCCATCACCGGAACTCAAATGCAAATTTGGGCATTGTTTTGGCACATCAACAACCTTAATCCCAACCCTATGGCGCTCGGCGGAATCGGCGTGGCGCGTATTTTGCCCGTCATCCTCTTTTCGCTTATTGGCGGCGCGCTCGCGGATTCGGTGGACCGCCGCAAGGTGATGTTCGTCACGCAAAGTTTTGCCGCGCTGCTTGCGCTTGCGCTCGCGTTGTTCACCCAATTCGGTCATGTCACCATCTGGCATATTTACGTCATCACCGCGCTGCAGGCAATCGCCGTTGCCTTTGATGGACCCTCGCGTCAGGCATTGATTCCCAACCTGCTGCCCAAAAAGGATTTGCCCAACGCATTCAGCATGACGTTCACATCGTTTCAAGTTGGCTCGGTTTTAGGTCCCGCCCTCAGCGGATTTGTCATTGCTTACGCCGGGCAAGCCGCCGTGTACTACTTCAACGCAATTTCATTTGGCGCGGTGTTGATTGCGCTGGTGATGATTGGAAACGTCCCGCAAAGCATCGCCGAAAAGACGGCGGGCATCAGCATGGAATCCATCCGCGAGGGCATTTCTTTTATTCTTAATAAACCCATTATCCTTGCTTCCATGCTGCTTGATTTTGTGGCGACATTTTTCGCCTCCGCAAATACGCTCATGCCCATCATCGCAAAAGATGTGCTGCAAGTCGGCGTTGTGGAATACGGATATCTTTCTGCGGCTTCGGCGGCGGGCGCAGTGGCTGCCGCGCTGGTCATTTCGCAAGTCAAAGAAATCCGCAGGCAGGGAATGATTTTTGTCAGCGCGGTGGTTGTTTTTGGGCTTGCCACAATCGTCTTTGGCGCCACTTCCTCTTTTATCATCGCGTGGATTGCGATTGCAACCACCGGCGCAGCCGATGGAGTCAGCACCATCATCCGCAACACCATTCGCCAGCTGCAAACGCCCGACTACATTCGCGGACGCATGACGAGCGTCAATCAAATCTTTTTTCAAGGCGGACCGCAACTTGGGGAAATTGAAGCGGGCGCGGTGGCGCAATTTTTCGGGGCGCCGTTTGCCATCATCAGCGGCGGCATTGGATGTATTCTTGGCACCATCTTAATCGTTTGGAAATTCCCCCACATTGTCAAATACAACGGCGACGAACCCATGCTGGCAGGCGCAACGGCGGATTGAGTCGAGAGTCTAGGGTGAGGGGCTTTTCGCTAAAAAATCCATCTGATGCGCAATGTAAACCAGCTCGC
>DAOTZP010000060.1:0-7131 GCA_034434265.1 Anaerolineales bacterium
CGTATTCCAAGTCGCCGCCGACGGGGAGTCCGCGCGCAAGGCGGGTGACTTTGACTCCCAGCGGTTCAAGCTGCTGACGGAGATACAGCGCGGTGGCGTCGCCTTCCATGCTGGGGTTGGTGGCGATGATGATTTCGCGCACGCCTCCCCGCGCAACGCGCTCCACGAGTTGTTTGATTTTCAAATCGTCGGGACCAATGCCTTCGATGGGAGATAAGACTCCCTGCAAGACGTGATATTTGCCCTGATAACCGCCGGTGCGCTCGATGGCAAGCACGTCCAGCGCTTCTTCGACGACGCAAATCAGCGAGCCATCGCGCTTGGGTGATTCGCACACTTCGCACAGCGGACGTCCCGCGTCGGCGATGTTGAAGCACTCCGCGCAGAAGGCGGTATTCGCCTTGAGATTCGCCAGCGCAACGGATAAATCCTGCGAGACTTCATCGGGCGCGCGCAGCAAATAGAACGCCAGCCGCGAAGCGGATTTAGGTCCGATGCCGGGGAGGCGTTCGAGGGCGGAGATGAGGGACTGGATGGATTCGGGGAGGAGCATTGGTGATTGGTGATTGGTGATTGGTGATTGGTGATTGGTAATTGGTAATTGGCGCTTGCAAATTAATCTCCAGTTACCACTTACCAATTACTAAAACGGCAACCCACCCGCTAGCGGTCCCATCATCTTTTGCTGGAGTTCGCGGCTTTGGTCGAGCGCCATGTTCACGGCGGATAACACTATGTCTTGCAGCATTTCCGCATCAGCATCTTTGAGGAATTCGGGCGAGATTTCGACGGATTTGCATTTCTGGTCGCCGGTCATGACGACCTTAATTGCGCCGCCGCCGGTGGTGACGGTGACGGTCTCTTCGGCAAGTTTCGCCTGCGCTTCTTCCATTTGTTTTTGCAGTTTTTGTAACTGCTGCAACATCCCCGCTTGTCCGCCCATGGCGGGACCGCGATTAAAGCCTTTTGCCATATAGAATCTCCTAAATTATTTTCTAGTGTTACAACGCAAGGACATTATCCAAAACCAAACCTAAAAAAACATATAGTTACTCTCGCGTAATAGATAAATCAAACATTGTTATTAAGTATATCCACATAAATAGACGGAACGACTCAACCGCAGGGTAAATATGCCTAGTTACTCCATCGGCGTCTCCAAAGAAACTTAAGAACAGAGACGCGGAGGCGGAAGCAAAAAACCATCCTGCTGTCCAAGCCCAGCATCGTGTTCGTTTGTCTTGATTTTTAACCGATGCGACAATCAGAGCTGTTAAAAGCAATGAACCAACCAAAAAAACCGCGTTGGTCTGAGGATGTAAAACCTGCCCGAGCAATAGAAGTATGTCGCGATTCTTATTTTCTGGCGATTTATAATAAGGTTGCGTAAAATCGGATTCAAAGTAAAAAGCATGTTGAATCAATGTGGTTGCCACAAAACCCGGATGGGTCACTAAAAACTTCAAATAAACGATTGACGCGCTATGCTGTATCCATTTTTCGCGTTCTTCTCCTGCCGGCATTCCGTTTTCGACAAAAAATTCAACACGCGCGCTATATGGAATTATATAATGCGCAAGCAAGTTCTTGAGAGGGATGTATTGGCGCAAACTCTGCCGCGAAGAGGCAAATCCCAACACCAGGGCGGATGCCAGAATTAAAATTAAGACAGAGATAATTTTAATTGAATTAACAGACTTTTTAAAAACAAGGAAGGCGAGCAAAAGAATTGTAACGGGAAGGGCTGTTAAATTTACATCACGGGTAAATACCCACAGCAGAAAAGCGCAAAGCCAGATGCTTATTAACGCTACATTTTTAGCGTTAAGTTGTATTTCACCGTCTTGCTTTGAAATCTCAAAAACAAACCATATGAAGCCAGCCAGCGACAGAATAAATAATGAAACGCTAATTGATTCCGAACTGAGAACGCTATCCCATTCGGCGATTTGCGGGGTAAACCCAAAAAGCGGAATAATAATTACTGATAGAAATTTTGCAAAAAGAGACGCTACTTGCCGGGAAATCATCCAAGCAAGCAATGTCCAGGCGGTTACCGACATTAAATTTTGAAAAAGGGCAATTTTCATAAAGCAGACATGCGCTTCACGAAATAATTCCCTTTTCAGCGCGGGAGCGCTTATTGGAATATCAACGCAAGATTTTTCTTTGATAAGTTTATAGAGAAGATTTGTTGTGAATAATCGTTGTCTTGTGAATGCCTGCCATGAAAAAACAGGCGCAGCAGATGACGCAATATAGCTTGGCGTATCAGGCATACCCACCGAGAGCATGGGGGAACCGTACCATATCAACCGAAACATTGCCGCGCCCAGCAGCAAGACAATCATTATGGGGTTCGTCCATTTTTTCATCTCAACTGGCATAATCATTTAATCCGCATTCACCACTTCCCCGCCACGTTCACAGCGGAATTGAGTAAATAGTAATTGGTAATTAGAGATTGGAAATTGGTATTAAATCCCGCCAAGCGGAAAGAATTGCGCGGGGAAGTACGTCCGCCGCAATCTTAAATTATCCGGCTCGCCAAATCACGCAATTGCGCCGGGCTGATGGGTTTGAGCAAGACAATATCGGCTTGCTCCTCCAATGCGGCGGCTTGCAGGGCGTTAGCCGTGGCAAGAATAACGCGGGTTTTGCCATATTTTTGGTCGGCGCGAATTTGCCGCAACACTTTGTCTCCCGAAGCGCCGGGCAGATTCAGGTCCAGAACAATTAAGTTGGGAACGCGCCGCTCCAATTCCTGCAAAGCGTAGTCGCCGTCATATATCTGGACAATCTCAAAATCGCCTTTTAAGGTGACGGCAAAAAGTTGATTAAGTTGCGGTTCGTCCTCGACGATAACAGCCAGCGGTTTATTTTCCATAAGCTTTACGCTCCATCCTGCAATTGCGAAAAAATTTTTTGCAGCCGCGCCACGCTGACCGGCTTGATAAACACGGAATGTCCCTCCTCTTCCAACTTTCGCGCTTGAAGGATGTCGGCTGTCATGACAAAGATGGGAACATCCTTAAGACGCGCGTCGGCGCGGAATGCCGCGAGTATGTCCGTGCCTGAGACATAAGGGAGATGCAAGTCGAGAAAAATTGCTTTGGGCGCGCCGCGGGAAGCGATAAACTCGGCGTATTGATTGCCGTTGCTGTCAAGAAGGACTTCAAATTTAGAGCCTTCCGCCGTCTTAGCCACCACCTTTCCCAACACGGGGTCGTCCTCCAACACAAGGATATGTGCGCTCATAGAAACCGCCTGCAAAGAGTGTTTTTTACGGTTCAAGCGGTTCGCAAAGGCAGGATAACGGTAAACGTGCTTCCGCGCCCAACTTCGCTTTCCAGCTCAAGTTTTCCGTCCATTAATTCTACCAATTGTTTCGTAATAGACAAGCCCAATCCTGTGCCGCGATTGTTGCGGGTGATGGCGTTATCCACCTGACGGAAGGCTTCAAAGATTAATTCTTGCGCCTCTTTGGGAATGCCGGCGCCGGTATCCGAAACGCGCATAGCCCACCGCTCATCGTCTAATTTCGTCAGCGAAACGCGCACCTCGCCTTGTTCGGTGAATTTAATGGCGTTACCGCAGAGATTAATTAAGACCTGCTGCAAACGACGCTCATCGCCGATGATTTCCGAAGGCAAAGCCGGGTCGATCTCCGACTCAAAGCGCAAGCCCTTATTAAGCGAAAGGATGGTCATGTTGGCGCGAATATTCTCCAAAAGACGCGCGGGTTGAAACGGGGCAAGGTGGATTTTGACGGCGCGGGCTTCGATTTGAGCCTGGTCAAGCAGTTCGTTAATCATGATGTTGAGATAGTTGGCGCTGGCGACGATATTTCCGGCGGCATTCAGCTGTTCTTCGGTCAAGCCGCCAAACGCGCCCTGATAGAGCAATTCGGCATAGCCCATCACGCCGCCGAGCGGAGTGCGCAATTCGTGACTGACGCGCGAGACAAGCTGGCTTTTGAAGCGGCTGGCTTCCAGGGCTTCGTCGCGGGCGACCTGAAGGGCTTGCTGCGTCTCTTTGAGTTCGGTGATGTCGCGCGCGACAGCCTGAAAACCGATAACCTGATTTTCAGAACGGATGGTTTGCATGTTTTGCCCCAGCCAGATTTCGCGCCCGTCTTTGGTGTGAGCAACAAATTCGTAGTAGGTGTTTTCCTGTTGTTGTAAGAATTGGCGTTTGTAAAACGCTTTAATCCGGCTGCGCCATTCGGGAGCGGCAAACTCGGAAAAATGCCTGCCCAGCACCTCTTCTTCGCGTTCGTAGCCAAACAAGCGCAACCCCACCGGGTTGACGTAGGTCATGCGTCCGCGCTCGTCCATGCGGTAGATGATGTCGCTGGCATTTTCAACAATCTGGCGGAAGCGTCTTTCACTTTCGCGCAGCAGGTCTTCGGCGCTTTTGCGGCGGATGATGTTGCTGAGCGTGCTGGCAAAGGCCTGTAAAAAGCGCACATCCCGCTCATCGTAAGCATATCCGGCGGGCAAGTAAAGGACGATGACTCCCAGAACCGCTTCGCCGCTCAGGATAGGAACGTTGTAATGTCCGTGGTCGGGAATACCCTCGTAGGTGATTTCGTGGGATTCATCCACATGACTGCTGAATACCAGGGAACGGGTGAGGGCGGCGCGCCCGCAAAGGCACTTGCCAAATTCCACCCGCGCGCACAAGGCGCAAATTTCAGGGGAGAGATTGCGCTGAACCGTCAGAGTCAGAGTGTCGGACTGCGAGTCTTTGAGGAAGATTCCGCCTTTGGCTTCGATGCCCAGCCACTCAATGACGAGCAATTCATCGAGCGCGGTCTGCAAAATGGACTCCAGCGTTTCTTCTCTCATGCCGATTTGCAAAATATCGGCCAGCACGCGCTGTTCCTGCTCGCTGGTTTCAAGGCTGGCTTGAATGCGTTTGCGCTCTTCCAATTCATGGACGGCGGCGTTATACAGCGACGCATTGTTCAGCACCAGGGCGGCAATTTGCGCCAGCGCCTGCCCATATTCAATTTCTGAGGCGCCAAAAGGTTTTGTGGATTGGCTGCGCCCCAACGCCAGAACGCCAATACATTCGTTTCCAACCAGTACGGGGAAATTGGCCACGGCGTGTAAGGGGTTTTTGTCATAAACATCGCGCTGGTTTGCGTAAGCGGCGTAATCTTCCAAAATGGCAGGCTGGCGGGTGTCGTGCGCTTTCCAGGTCAATTTTGCTTGCTCGCGCGTTACCCTTTCGCCCATCAAATAGGCGGCTGCTTTGTTCGCGGCGCGAACGACCATCACATCGCCTTCTTTCAGCAAAAATTCCCCATGCGAAGCGTCCAGCAATTGGCAGGCGCGCTCGACCACCGAGTTGAGCAATTCGTCAAAGTCCTGGCGGTCAAGCAATTCAAGGGTAATGGTTTGCAGAGCCGCCAAATATTGATTTTGCCTTGCCAGGGTTTCACGCAGTTCCTTTTGGGCGGTGATGTCTTCTTTGATGCCAACGTAGTGTGTGATTTTTCCCTGCTCGTTTTTGACCGGGGCGATGGTGGCAAATTCCCAATACAGCGAGCCGTCTTTGCGGCGGTTTTGAAATTCGCCCTGCCAGATTTCGCCGCTGCTAATGGTTTGCCACATGTGTTGGTAGAACTCAGGCGGCTGTTTGCCTGAATTGAGAATGCGCGAAGTTTGTCCGATTACTTCCTGAATGGAGTAGCCAGTGATTTTCTCAAAAAACGGGTTGACGTACTTAATAACGCCCCGTGGGTCCGTGATGACAATGCTGTTGCCACTTTGCTCAATGGCCTGATAGTAGGTGCGCAGTTCATCGCGGCTTTGCAGGGCCTGGTCGCGGGCTTCGCGCAGTTCAGCGGTGCGTTCCCGCACGCGCTGTTCCAGCAGGTCGCGTTCTTGCTGCAATAAATTTCGGGTTTGTGTCTCTTGGGCTAACGAATGGCGTAGGTTTGATTTCAACATATGAATGGCAACCAAGAGCGCTGCCGAAACCGTGGTTAATGCCAAGATGTTTGGTGCAAGAGACTGAATGGAAGATGGAAGGGTTGGATTTGCAGCCGAAACGGAAAAAGGATGAAAAGCCCCTATTGCAATTAAAAAGCCGAGAGCTCCCATGCTAACCAGCCCAATGCCCAAAGCGCGCAAACTGTTGCGTACGCTCAACAGCAAGCCCGACATAGCCACAAAAGCTGCAAAAAAAGCAAAAGATGCCGCGCTATACCCAAAATTTAGAACTTCTTTGAATGTCAAGCTGTAAAGGAGAAATATGAAAAAGCCTTTTCGCAAAGCAAAGGTTAGGCGGCGAAAAGTGGCTACCCACCAAAAAATGGCAAAAATCAGCGCGCGCAATTGAATAGACGGTTCAGAAAAAATGTCCCACAGGCTGGGGGCGGATTGCGCCAAGATGAAAATAAAGATCAACAAAGATGCAGTGCCAAGTAATGTTCCAAAGCGTGCAATACTTGTAAACGTACGTTCGATTATTTGATTCCAATGAGCGTTTTCGTATTCGTCTTCGGTCATGAGCAGCGGCTCTGGGAAAAAGAACGCTTTGACAGCCTGCAAAAAACGATTCTCAATAACCGGTTCGACCCTTGTCTGATTTTGCAAGGAAGGCAGCGGCTGTGTGATAGGCTCGCTTATTCGAGCCGATGGGCGCGCAGAAGCGGCTTTGTCTGTTTCCCAAAACGTAACCAGCCGTCCAACCAGAGCGCCGCGTTCATCCCGCAAGGGGCTGATGCGAAGACTCAATCGCCGAATCGCCTCGCCCGTACCGACTTCAATGACATCCTCGGCTTCGATGACATCTTGAAATTTTTGCAATACCGACTGCCAGGGCGCCAAAACTTCTGAGGTGGGTCTGCCCACAATTTGGGATGGCGCCAGACCGATAAAACGCGCCGCATAGGCGTTCACGTCCACAATGCGCCTTTGCATGTCCAACACAATCACGCCTTCGCGCAGGCTGTCCAAAACCCGGTCGCGCGCAATCGGGACGATATCCGTCAGTCGGTAGCCAAAAATGGCCCACACCAACACCACCACGGTGATGGTAAAGGCAAACGGCGTGGGGTCAATGGCAATGGGGGTGACAAAATAAATCACATTGCCCACCCAGGGCAGCAGCACGGCA
>DAOTZP010000061.1:0-5144 GCA_034434265.1 Anaerolineales bacterium
GCTTTTGTGCGCGCTTTTTTACTTTGATGTAAAATTGCCGCATGACCAAGCCAAAGTATTATGTCGTTTGGAAGGGACGCAAAACGGGAATCTTCACCACTTGGGCGGAATGTGAAAAACAGGTGAAGGGTTATGTCGGCGCGCAGTTCAAAGCCTTTGAAAGTGAAATTGAAGCCGAAGCAGCCTACCTTGCAAATTATGACGATTACAAAGGCAAAGCTTCCACGCATGGCAAATGGAAACTCGCCGATGAAAAACCCCTCCTGCCGTCCCTGTGCGTGGATGCGTCGTGCAGCGGCGCGGCGGGCAAATTGCAATATCGCGGCGTAAATACCGAAACCGGCGGGGAAATTTTCAGCGCGGGACCTTACTTAAACGGCACAAACAACGTTGGTGAATTTCTTGCCATTGTTCACGCGCTGACATGGCAGTACAAACATAATATGCATATTCCCATTTATTCCGATTCTGAAAATGCAATTGCGTGGGTGCATACGGGGGAATGCAAGACCAATCTCAAACGCTCTTCTCAAAACGCGGCGCTGTTTGCTTTAATTCGCAGCGCGGAAAACTGGCTGGCGGAAAACGAACTGCCCGAAGGAAAAATTTTGAAATGGGATACGGACAAGTGGGGCGAAAATCCTGCGGATTACGGTAAAAAATAGTGAAACTTCTCTCGGCGTCTTTTTTAATTGCGCGAATTCGCGGCATGGAAATTCGGATTCATCTTTCCGCGCTGTTGAGCGTTCCCGCCGCTTATTATTTATTCCAACCTGCGGACGTGCGCGGCTTTGTCATCACGGGATTTTGGGTGGCGGGTTTCCTGCTTTTTATCATCCTCCACGAGCTGGGGCACGCCCTTGCCGCCATGCTCTTTCAAGTGGAGGTGAAAAGCGTGGCGGTTTGGCTGCTGGGCGGCTTTACCCAATTAAGCCGCCGCGCCGAAAGCCCCCTGCATGATTTTTTTATCTCCGCCGCGGGTCCGCTTGCAAATATGCTTTTATCTTTCCTGTTTGTTGCGCTTTACGCGGCGTTTCTGGCGCAAACCGCGTATGCAAACACGCTCGAAGCGGTTTTATGGGGACAGGAATTTTCAAACCTGTTTTTTTCTTTTGCGCTTGTAAATGTGATTTTGGCTGCTTTTAACCTGCTTCCCATTTACCCGCTGGATGGCGGCAGTATGCTGCGCTCGCTGCTTGAGATTTTATTTGGAAAATCACGCGCCGATTGGATAGCCCTATTAATCGGCATTCCCGTTTTAATTGCTTTGTTTTTGTTCAGCCTGTTTATTCAAGATTATTTGCTCGCTTTCTTCTGCCTGCTGATTGCGCTTGCGCTTGGCACGTTGAACAAATCATGGCGGCGTCTATTAAACCTTGCCGTCAATTATGCCTTCAAACGCGGCGGTTATTACTACCTGCAAGGGGATTACGAGCGCGCGGCGCAGTACTTTACCGCGCAAATTGAAAAAAATCCCAGCCAGCCCGGGCATTATCTGGCGCGCGCAGGCTGCTTGCTGATGATGCGGCAAACGCTCCGCGCCCAATTGGATGTGGAACGCGCGCTTGGCTTTGCGCCCAACCATCCGCTTGCTTTGCAAATGCGCGGTGAGTTATACATGCTTGCAAAAGATTACCCAAACGCCGAGAAAATTTTCAACCGCGTTGTGGAGCTTAATCCGGGCTGGGGCGTTCCGTATTTTGACCTCGGCTCCTTGCATTTGGAAAAAAAGGAATACGTCGCCGCGTTGATTTACTTTGACAAAGCGCTTGCCCTCCTTCCGTCGCACGCGCTGTTTTATTTGATTCGTTCCATCGCGCATTTTCGGCTTGGCAATCTTCATCTGGCGCATCGTGACCAGGAGACCGCGCTTTCCATCTCCGAGCAGGACGCGCTGGTGATGGCGGAACTGAACTTGACGGCGTATGAAGACCAACTTGACTGGGCGGAAGATTATTACAGCCGCGTGCTTGCTCAATCTCCCCGCCTTGCTTTTGCCTGGCAGGGCAGGGCGGATGCGTACCTCATAAACAACGAGCACGCAAAAGCCGTTATGGATTACACCCAAGCCATTTCGTTAAACCCCAAAGAAGCCCGCTTGTATATCGGGCGTGGAAAATCACACCTTGCGCTGAATCAACTTCCCCAAGCCAAAGCGGATTTTGAAGCCGCGTATCAGCTTGCCGATAAAATTCACATCAAACGCCAAGCCGAAGACCTGTTAAAAACAATGTAAAACAAAGGACTCCATTATGAAAACCGCCCTGCTTGTAATTGATATTCAAAAAGATTATTTCCCCGGTGGAAAATTTCCGCTGGTTGAGCCGCTGGCTGCCGCCCAAAACGCATACGCCCTTTTGCAATGCTTCCGCGAACATGGCGGGCATCACGTTCACATTCAGCATATTTCGCTCAAGCCTGACGCAACGTTTTTCATCAAAGGCGATGAAGGTTCGGATATTCACGACTCAGTCGCGCACTTTGAAGGCGAGCCGATTGTGTATAAGCACTATCCCAACGCATTTCGTGAAACGAATCTGCTTGAAATGCTGCAAGGCTGGGGCGTGGAGCGCGTAGTCATTACAGGCATGATGACCCACATGTGCGTGGATGCCACCGCCCGCGCCGCCGCAGATTTTGGATTCAAACTCATCATCGCGGAAGATGCCTGCGCCACGCGCGATTTGCAGTATGGCGAAACGCTCATCCCCGCCGACCATGTTCACAAGGCGTTTCTTGCCGCGCTCACATCCTACGGCGAAGTGCTGAAAACAGAAAGAGTCATCGCGCTGCTCGCCAGCGAAATGACTCAATCGTAAATCCCAAATCTAAAATCCAAAATCGTACCTTACATCAGGTCTTGCATTAACTCCATTGGCACAGCTGCCGCGCCTACAATGCCGGGCCCTGTATGCGCGCCCAAAACGGGGGAGATGCGGTTTATTTCAAGTTTTGCAATACTTAATTTTTGCTTGAATTCTTCAGCCAGCATTTCCGCTTTTTCGGCAAAACGCCCGTGCAATATGTTGACCCATACGGGAGTATGACCATACTTTTCGCGCACATGTTCCGCAATCATCGCAATGGCTTTGGCAATGGAGCGCGCTTTTGCCACCGTGCTGTATTTGCCATCCACATCCACGCGGATGATGGGCTTGAGGTTAAGCAGCGCGCCTGCAATTGCCTGCACACGTCCAGCCTGCTTTATCCGCCAGCGCAGCCGCCAGCACTTGAAAGCGCTCCCCGCCGGAGAGGGTGAGCGTATCCCAATGGCTGACGTTTGCCTCTCCTTTTACTTGCTCGCCGCCATCCCGCGCCGAGTTGATGGCTTCGCTCAAGCCCGATGAAATGTGAATCGAAAAAATATTTTTTTCGGTTTCAGCCAGTTTGCGATACAACTCCGCAAAGATGCCCGCACTGGGCTGCGCGGTGGTGGGAATTTGCGGGCGCATGGCTTCGAGGCGGTTGTAGAAATCATCCGCGGAAATATCCGCCGAATTCACTTCGCCTTCGGGGAATTGAATGAAGAGCGGCGCTTGAGCAATTCCCAATCTTTCCAATTCTTCATTGGTCATATCCGCCGCGCAATCTGTTACGATTTTCATGGTTTCTCCTTGGTTATTTTTTTAATAAGCTGTTTACCAGCATGTTGGCGCTGCCTCTTGCCGCCTTTTCCCACTCTGCTTATTTTCGTTTTGGTTTCTTCGCTTCGCTGCTGCATATCTGTCTTTATCAATGAAACCGACTGGTCGGTATGTTTTTTTACCCCCGGCAAACATGCTTGTCAAGGTGAGGAACGGCACAAAAAAACGCGCCCCGCCTTTCAAAAATATTACTTGTTATTAATCTTTGTTGTCATTTTTTATGTACAATGTATTTAAGTTTTTTGCTTGTTTTTGCTTATGGAAGGAGCGGTCTCAATGAAAAAAATCGCCTTTATTATTGAAGATAATATTGAAATTGCGTCAATCTTTTCGAGGGCGTTGATTGGCGCAGGGTTTGAGCCGGATGTCATCCCGAACGGAAAAGACGCGTTGGAACGATTGCAGTACGAAGCCCCCCATTTGGTCATATTGGATATGAATCTTCCGGGTGTAAACGGCGAAGTAATTCTGGATTTTATTCGCTCGAAAGACCATTTGGCATATACCAAAGTGATTGTTGCCACTGCTGACGCTCAGTTTGGATACCTGCAAGCCAAAAAAGCGGACTTGGTTTTGGAAAAGCCTGTTACTTTCTCGCAAATGCGCGACTTTGCAAAACTTTACGCGGCGGAAAATCAGATGATAAATACTGAATCCTGCATTGCGGCGGACGCAAGTCATATCCGCCCGGAGTTTACCATTTGTCTTGTGCAAAACCCAAATTGTGGTTTTTTGGAACAGTTTGAAAGCCATTACTTTTGCCACCATCCAAACCGCCACGAAATTGTGGAGCGAACAAAGAGATTTACGGGTGGATATTAAGTTTATTCCCCGCTGAATTGTTTTGCCGGGACGCATCGTGTTGTGCGTCCCGGCGTTTGCTTTTTTGGGCGCTTGCTTTTATTTTTTGCGCGCCGAAATTTTTGCGCTGAATACGGTTTTGTGCAATTCTTCCGTTGAATATTTGGAGAGGTCAACGGTATCTTGCAAATCTTTGGCAATGGAGCTAATCATTTCTTTGTCAAAATATACGGGCGTAATCGTAATGTCGCCCAATCCCGCTTCTTTCATCATCTCCCGATAGTCTTTCACATCCAGCGCGCCTGCAATGCAGCCTGCCCATGCCGCCAAATCCTTTTTGATTTCGGCGGGAAGTTCGCCGTCGGTGACAATATCCGAAACGGCGAGCTTTGCGCCGGGCTTGAGGACGCGGACAATTTCCCCAAACACTTTGCGTTTGTCCGGCGCAAGGTTGATGACGCAGTTCGAGATGACGACATCCACGCTGTTTGAATCCACGGGCAGGTCTTCCATATACCCCAATCGAAATTCGACATTTGCCGCGTTCACTTGCTCCGCGTTTTGCAGGGCGCGTTCTATCATTTCCGGAGTCATATCCACGCCGATGACGCGGCCCGACGCGCCGACTTTTTGCGCCGCAAGCAGACAGTCCAGCCCGGCGCCGGAGCCGAGGTCGAGAACCGTTTGCCCTTCCTGCAA
>DAOTZP010000062.1:0-3724 GCA_034434265.1 Anaerolineales bacterium
GAACACCAACCTGCTGGCTTTTTACAAACAATCCCTCGAATACTGAATACTGAATACCGAACATTGAATACTGAATACTTTTTATGAACACCCCCGCCCCTTCTCTTTGGAAAGCCACCCTCGCCATTTTTCGCAAAGACATTTCCGCCGAGTTCCGCTCGTTTGAGTTAATGTCCGCCATGCTGGTCTTTTCGCTGCTGGTGATTGTCATCTTCAACTTTGCGCTTGAACTTGAACCGGACGTGCGGAAAGCGGCGAATTCCGGGATTCTGTGGACGACCTTTGCCTTTGCCGGAACGCTCGGCTTGAACCGCTCGATGGCGGTGGAAAAAGACCGCGGCTGCATGGACGGTCTGCTGCTTGCGCCTGTGGACCGCTCCGCGATTTATTTTGGCAAGACGCTCAGCAACCTTGCCTTTATGCTGGTGGTGGAAGCGATTGTGCTGCCCGTGTATAGTTTGCTGTATAACGAAAACCTCATCCGCGCCGATTTGCTGTTGATTATTTTGCTCGGCTCCATCGGCTATGCGGCGGTTGGCACGCTTTTAGCCGCCATGTCGGTGCAAACGCGCATGAGGGAAATTTTGCTGCCCATTCTTTTGTTCCCCATTGCCATCCCGGTTTTGCTTTCCGCAGTTAAAGCCAGCGGCGGCTTGATGACCGGCTTAACCTTTGCCGAAATTATGACGCCCTTTAACCTGCTGCTGGTCTATGATGTGGTTTTCATCGCCGCCGCGTTTATGATGTTTGATTTCATTGTGGAAGAATAGGCAAGTTTAATTTTCACATAGAAAAAATTTTCAAACCTCTAAAATCTGCGCATTCAATCCAAAATAAACTGAACAAGCGATACAATCGCAAATCCCAAATCGCAAATTGCAAGGAGTTCTATGCAAACCAAACCAACCGCCCTCACCGTTTTGGATATTGCCTCGTTTATTGTGCTGGCAGTCTCCACATATCTTGCCTTGTTCTACGCTCCAATGGAAGCTGTCATGGGACAAGTGCAGCGCGTTTTTTACTTTCACATCGGAACCGCCTGGGTTGCCATGCTTGGCTTTATCGTCGCCGCGGGCGCGGGCATTGCCTATCTCATCACCAAAGATATGAAATGGGACAGGTTTGAAGTCGCCGCGGTGGAAGTCAGCACCGTGTTTTTCTTCATCACCATTGCGCTTGGCTCCATTTGGGCGCGCCCTGCCTGGAACACCTGGTGGACATGGGACCCGCGCCTGACCACAGCCGCCGTCACGGAACTGGTGTACATCGCCTACTTTATGCTTCGGCAGGGCATTGAAGACCCCGAAAAACGCGCCCGCTTTGGCGCGGTTTATACCCTGCTGGGCGGCTTAAGCGCGCCGATTACCTTCATGGTCATCCGCCTGTACCGCACCATTCACCCGGTAGTGATTGGCACGCAATCAGCCGAAGCGCAAGGCGGGTTTAACATGACTGCCGATATGCGCGTTGCCTTCTTCTTTGCTTTATTTGCCTTTACTGTGGTGTTTATCAGCATGATGTGGCACCGCATCCGCCTTGAAAGTTTGCGCGAGAAAGTCGAACAACTTAAATTGAAAGTCTCGATGTAGCAAGGAGAATCATCCATGAACACCCCCGACACTTCTTTTTACATGAATCTCGGATTCGGCTTTACCTTTGTCACGCTTGCTTTGTATGTCGCCAGCATTTATATCCGCAATAAAAACCTCAGGCAGGATATGGAAACCCTCGAAGGGCTGGAAGAAGAACAACCAACAAAAAAGAAATGAAAACCCGCCAAGAGTCCGCTTATAATAAAGCGGGCTCTTTTGTAAGATGAGGTTGAAACGGTTTTTCCTTGCGCTGGCAACTTTTACCCTGCTCCTTTCGGGGACGGGGTTTTCATCCGCGCCTGCGCCCTCGTTGCAGG
Organism: Anaerolineales bacterium; assembly: GCA_034434265.1. Taxonomy (GTDB): domain Bacteria; phylum Chloroflexota; class Anaerolineae; order Anaerolineales; family Villigracilaceae; genus Villigracilis. The sequence goes on from DAOTZP010000062.1 coordinate 1,910, forward strand.
AACTTGACCCGCCGCCCGGTCCCGACCGCTACACCTCCGTAACAGTGGATTACACCGCCTACGACTGGGTGATGAAAGCCTGGTCCGGGCGCACCAACATTTCCTGCATCATTGTCGTCAACCACAAAGATGAGCCGCTGCCGTGGGAAATCTTCCGCGATTGCGGCGAAAAAATCCCCGATAAATATGTTACAAAAACAACCTGCACCGCCGCGCAAACAGCGGACGGAAAATCCTGCTGGCGCGGATTGAAAGCCATTGCCTGCCGCTTGCAGGTGGACCATGAAGGTATGCCGCTTCCGCGCGAAGTGCTGCGCGACTGCGGCGAAACCATTTACAACTCGTGGATTAAGCAGCCGCCTTGCAACGAGCTGATTAATAAATCCCTTTGCTCCGGCTATTACCTGACCATGACCGGGCAATCCAAAAAGACCAAGCAGATTTCAATGATTTTGGACCCCGCCACCGCCTGGCTTTCGCTGGAAGGATGTCACCCGGTCCTCAGCGCGGCAACCAATATTTGCGAAACCACGCCCACGCTGGTCATCACCGGCGAAGACCCCATCCCCGGCGAATACATCACCCGCATTGAAGGATATTACGACAACCAGCCGTTCCGCTGCAATGACACGGGCGTGTGCAAATTTGAATTAATTGAAACGCCGGATGAAGGCGCTCCGCTTGAATTTTGGGCGTATTCCAGTTATGGCGACAGCAGTTTTGTACTTGAAGCGCAAATCCGCGTGAAACGCGCGGATGAAGGCGACCCCGACCAGCTGTATTGGTATGTGGATGTGCTTTCCCCCCAATGGCGCGGCGAAGTGAGCGCAACTTGTTCGGAAATTTGGGGCGTCTTTCCCCCGGTGCGCGGCGCGCCAAAATGGCTGACCACGCCCGCCCAGCCCGATGACCTTGCCAGCCACATCCCTTACACTTACCTTGCCGCCAACTTGATTCGTCAAGGCGTGGTGGATGCGCGCTCCTGCCCCGACTGGGGAATCAGCCCGGGCGGCGCGGCAAATCAATGCGGGTTGGAAAAAGCGCGTCCGGCAGTCGTCCAATGGCAGAATCAATTTGATGATTTAATCCTCACTGTTGCGCGCGAAACCAGCGTCCCCGCGCGGCTGCTTAAGAATCTATTTGCCCGCGAGAGTCAATTCTGGCCCGCCGCTTCCTCGCTTACCGATGTTGGTTTTGGGCAGTTGACTGAAAACGGCGCGGATACCACCCTGTTTTGGAATCAGTCCTTTTACGAGCAGTTTTGTCCCACCGTGTTGGATGCGGATGTGTGCGGCAGCAAATACATGAACCTGACCGAAGAAAATCAGATTTATTTGCGGCAGGCGCTGGTGAACAGCGTGAACGCAACCTGCGCCGACTGTCCGCTGGGTATTGATTTGGACCACGCTGATTTTTCGATTGAAGTGTTTGCCCACACAATGGTTGCCAACTGCGCCCAAACCGCGCAGGTGATTTATAACTACACCGGGCGGCAGGTGAATGAAGTGGCAGGCTATGAAGACTTGTGGAAGTTCACGCTGACGAATTACAACGCCGGAGGCGGCTGCCTTGCTTCTGCGGTCAGCGCCGCCTACGGCAAAGGGTTGGATTTGACTTGGGACAACGTCTCGCCGTTTTTGACGGGCGCGTGTTCCGGCGCGATACAATATGTAAATGATATTAGCAGGAAAAAATAACAGTAGATAAAACTTGTTCCGCTTATCAGCCGGGGGAGTTGTTTTAAGTTGCGCTGATGAAATTCAATTAGTAAAACGAATAAACAAATATTATCTATATCACTATCTGTTATAAGTC
>DAOTZP010000063.1:0-4578 GCA_034434265.1 Anaerolineales bacterium
TTGCTGAACGTGCCGTCTTTTTCCGCAAACGGCGTGGCAGGCAAAAACACATCAGCATACGCGCCAGATTCGTTGATGAAAACATCCTGCGCGACGAGAAATTCCAACTGCTCAATATGCTTGCGCGTTTCGTTCAAGTTCGGCTCAGACATCATCGGATTCTCGCCCATGATGTACAACGCGCGGATTCCGCCCTCGTGCGCATGACTTAAAATTTCAGTGGTCGTTAAACCAAGTTTGAGACTCAGTCCGCCTTCTTCGATGTTCCACGCTTTTTCCCATTTGGCGCGGTTTTCAGGATTATCCACGCGCATATAGCCGGGATAGTGGAAAGGCATGGCGCCCATATCGCTTGCGCCTTGCACGTTGTTCTGTCCGCGCAATGGATTTAACCCCGTACCATCGCGCCCGACGTGACCCGTGAGAAAAGCGAGATGAATCAAAGCCATTGCCGAAGCCGTGCCATGCGAAAGTTGCGAAATACCCATGCCCCAATAAATGGCGGCGTTTTTCGCAGTGGCATACATCCGCGCCGCTTTGCGAATATCCTCTGCCGGCACGCCGCTGACTTCTTCGGCAAATTCGGGCGTGAACTTTTCAAGGCTCTCAACATATTCCTCAAAGCCTTCGGTGCGGTTTTTGACAAATTCCCAATTGACCAAATTTTCTTTCACAATCACATGCGCCATTGCGGAAAAGACCGGAACGTTGGCGCCGGGCTTAAGCGGCAGCCACATCTCCGCCATATCCACCAAATCAATGCGGCGCGGGTCCACCACAATCATCTTTGCGCCGTGCTTCATCACCGCTTCTTTCATTTGCAAAGCAATGATGGGATGATTTTCGGAGGTGTTCGAGCCGGTTACGATAAACACATCGTTCAGAATCACTTGTGAAGCCGTGTTGCTCATTGCCGACGACCCCAACGCCTGCTGCAGCGCCACCACCGAACCGGCGTGACACAAGCGCGTGCAATGGTCCACGTTATTGGTGCGGAACAAAGCGCGGTACATCTTTTGTAAAACGTAATTATCTTCGTTGGTTGCCTTCGCGCAGCAATAAACCGCCATTGCGTCCGAACCGTCGCGTTTGTAAATTTCAACAAGTTTATCTGCCGTGATGTTAAGCGCCGTGTCCCAATCCACTTCAACCCAATCCCAGGGAGATTGGTCATTGGCAACAGGTGATGGGTAATGCGATTCGGGCGCGTCTTTTCTGCTCAACTGATTACCAGTCACTGGCGACTGATTACCCCCCAGCAAGTATCGTCTCACCAGCGGCGTCGTCACCCGCTTGGGATGATAAATATAATCGTAACCAAAGCGTCCCTTTACGCACAAGTTTCCTTTATTCACAGGAGAATCAAACGGCGTAGTGACCTTGAAAATAAAATCGTCCTTGACGTGTAACTGTAAAGTGCAGCCGACGCCGCAGTAAGGACAAGTGGATGTAACAATTCGGTCAGGTTTAATCATGCTTCCTCCAATCGTGGGAATTTCACAAGCATCAAGTTGACGGGTTTTTAGATTTTTAACTTTTCAACTTTCTAACTTTCTTCCCGGTATTCATCACGCTGATTTCTTCGGGCTTCATGCCCTGCTCCAATAAAAATTCGCGCTTCGGCTTCAACGCGCCGGTGGGACACACGCCCACGCATTGACCGCACATCACGCATGTCGTTTCAGGTATTGATTTATCAAAAAACGTTCCGATTTGCGTTTCAAACCCGCGTCCGCTGAAATTAATGGCGTAAGTATATTGCGCGTCATCCGCGCACACCTGCACGCAGCGCCAGCACAGCAGACATTTGGAATAATCGCGGATGTACATCGGGTTGTCGTCTTTAATCTCGGACTCGCGCCGCTGCGCGCCGGGAAAGCGATTCACATCCGCGCCATATTCCGTCATCATAGCGAGAATTTCCGGCGCCTCCGACAAATCCATCGTGGAAGCAAGCATTTCCAAAATCGTCCTGCGCGCGCGGACAACCCGCTCGCTGCGTGTCTGCACCTTCATATTATTTCCCGCCTTGACAATACACGAAGGCTGCAACACGCGCTGTCCTTCCACTTCCACCACGCAAATTCGACACAGTGCATTGGCGGTTGTTTTTTCATGAAAGCAAATTGTGGGAATATCAATCCCATGCTCGCGGGCAACATCAAGCAGCGTCATCCCGTCTTCGGCTGTGACTTCTTTTCCATCCAAAATAAATGTGACTGTCATAAATGCACCTGTTTGTGTACCTCGTATCTTGTATCTCGTATCTCGTATCGTGTACCTCGTATCTCGTATCTCGTACTTATCTTCCACTCTCGAAAATTTCTGGAAAAATCTTCATCGCGCTCAACACCGCGCTCGCCGCCGTTTGACCCAGTCCGCACAAGCTCGCATCCGTCATCGTCCAGCCCACATCCTGCAAGCGGATAAAGTCATCAGGCAGTGATTTTCCCTCCGCAAGGCGGTCTAAAATTTCGCTCTGCCGCTGCGTTCCCATCTGGCAGGGATAACACTTACCGCAAGATTCATGCGCAAAGAATTTTCCCAGCCGCTTCAACACATCGCGCAAATCGCGCGTGTGATTGAAAACCATCACCACGCCTGACCCAAGCGGGAGCCCTGCTGCGCGCAAATCTTCAAAGGTCAATTTCACATCCAAATACTCCGGGGTCGCAAACGCGCCCGCCGCGCCGCCGAACAAAACGGCTTGCAACCCTTGCTCTTGTCCGTTTTCTTCCATAATTCCGTGAGAGAGTCCGTTTTCTTCCGTAATTCCGTGAGAGAGTCCGTTTACAACCCCGCCCGCCATATCCAACAGCTCGCGCAGCGTAATTCCGAATGGAACTTCATATAATCCCGGGCGCAGCACATCGCCGGAAACGCAAAACAACTTCGGACCGGGAGACTTCTCCGTGCCAATCTTGCGGTACTCCGCCGCGCCTTTTTCAATAATCAGCGGAACATTGCACAATGTTTCCACATTATTAATCACCGTCGGCATATCAAACAAGCCATTCGTCGTCGGGAAAGGCGGCTTCACACGCGGAAACCCGCGCTTCCCTTCGATGGACTCAAACAACGCCGTCTCCTCCCCGCAAATATAAGCGCCCGCGCCAACGCGGATTTCAACTTCAAAGCCGTCGAGGTATCCCGCTTCCTTCGCCTCGCGCAAAGCGTTTTCCAAAACAGGAATAACATAAGGGTATTCCCCGCGTACATAAATATAACCTTTGGTCGCGCCAATCGCATACGCGGCAATACACAAACCCTCAATCATTCTATGCGGGTCATCCAGCAGTAAAATTCTATCTTTGAACGTCCCCGGCTCGGATTCATCCGCATTGCAAATAACATATTTTTGGTTGCCGTCCGCCTTCAACGCGCCTTCCCACTTAATACCCGTAGGAAAAGCAGCCCCGCCGCGCCCCACCAAACCGGAAGATTTAATCTCCGCAACGACTTCCTCCCGTGTCATGCTTTTTGCTTTTTTCAGCGCGGAATATCCGCCGTACTTTTCCAGCGATGTCGTCTCCCCGCCGCAATTGGCGGTGAGCAAACGCAAAGAACCGCCAACCGGTGAAAGCGGACGAAACGCCGCGCCTGAATTCAAATCCTCCAGCGGATAATTCCCATCCATTGTTAACACAGCGGGCGTTTGGTCGCACAACCCCAAGCACGGACTTGGCTCAATCGTCAGGTCAAGCTCCGCATTAAACTCATGCGCGTTCACCCCGTGCTGTTTGCACATCTTATCCAACAACTCATCCGAACCGCGCAGCGCGCAAGCCTGGTCTGTGCATACGCGAATCACGCGCCTGCCCGTCGGCTTGTTATAAAACATCGAATAAAACTCAATGACTCCGTGAACATCCGCCAACGGCACGCGCAAAGATTTTGCAATCTCCGCCGCAACTTCCTGCGGAAGCCAGCCGTACATGTTTTGCGCGGTATGAAGCGCGGGCAAAAGACCTGAACGCCCAAGAGGAATAAATTTTTGAATTTCAGTTCTCAAAGCAAGCAAATCAATTTCCATAAAGACTCCAAAACTCAAATAGACATGAAGGGCCTATCAATTAAATCAACTGGTACAAAACTTTCTCGCGCTTGGTCAACAACGGCACGCCAACATCCAGCCAGCGTTTAAAGTGCGCGGTATTGCGGTGCGCTTCAAGCGCGGCTTCATTTTGATATGCTTCATATAGCATAAACTTTGTTGGCGCATCCAACTGTTGCAGCAAATCAAATTGAATTACCCCCGCTTCTTTTTTGCTTTCGGCTGCGTTTGCGCGCGCCTCCTGCAAAAAGAAAGACAACGCCTCCTCTTTCACTTCCAAATACACAACTTGAACAATCATGTTCACCTCTTGTGATGGTCTCATGCGCCAAAGTATAACGCAAGTTGCGGGTAAGAATCCACGCAGCGATTACATCACTTTCATATCGAGCTGACTGAAATCAGTAAAAATTTTTTCACAAGGAAAATGACCATGAACAAGATTTACCTCGCCGCCATCGGAATCCTCGCCCTGACCCTCGCAGCCTGTGGAGCAAACGCGGCTGCGACTCCGGTCGAGCCTT
>DAOTZP010000064.1:0-3068 GCA_034434265.1 Anaerolineales bacterium
CCGCGTTGCGATGGAACGCGCAGGCATGAAAGTTGACTTCACCTATCAAGCCAACCCTGGCGAAGTGTGGGAAGAGAACGAGTTCTGGATTCAACTCTCCGCGAAGATGGACCCCGATGGCTCGCTTGGGGTTCGTCAGTGGTTCGAGTCGCCCTATCGCCCTGGCGAGATCATCACAGTGGACGAATACTATCAATGGATTTTCGAAAACTCCGTGCCTGGTCTGCCCGAAGCCGCCGCAAAAGAAGGATTGACTCCGCTGGAATACATGCGCAAGTACGGAGTCTTTGAAGTGAAGAAGGAAAATTATTCTCCCTTCGACAAAACGCTTCAATCTGGACCTCAGGCTGGATACGCCTCCGATGAGCATGACCACGCCTTAGACTCTTCTGGCGCAATCGTCGGTCTCATGGTGGACGGGCAGCCGAAGGCAGGCTTCGACACTCCAAGCAAAAAACTCGAATTCTTCAGCCAGACTCTCCACGATTGGGGCTGGCGCGAAAAAGAGTACGTCATCCCCTGGGCGGTGAAGAGTCACGTCCACCCCGAAAACGTTGACCGCGCCAAAGGCGAGATGATTCTGCTGCCCAACTTCCGCTTGCCGACTCTGATTCACACCCGCAGCGCAAACGCCAAATGGCTGTATGAAATCTCGCATAAGAATCCGATTTGGATGAACCCCGAAGATGCGCGCCGCCTCGGACTCGACACAGGCGACCTCGCCAAAGTGGAAACGGAAATCGGCTATTTCGTGGACAGCGTTTGGGTTACTGAGGGAATCAAACCCGGTATCATCGCCATCAGCCATCACCTCGGGCGCTGGCGCTTGCAGGAAGATAAAGGCGTGAGCAAAGGTTCCTCCAACCTCGTGGAACTACACGACGACGGCAAAGGCGGCTTCCTCATGCGCGTCATTCACGGCGCGCAGGCATGGCAATCCTCCGACCCCGATACCAGCCGCATCTGGTGGAGCAATGTGGGCGTGAACCAAAACCTCGCCCATGGCGTTCACCCCGACCCCATCAGCGGAGTCCACTGCTGGCTGCAAAAGGTGTACAAGGTCAGCAAAGCGGAGCCGGGCGAAAAAGCAGGCGACCTGTTCGTGGATACCAACAAGTCCATGCAGGTGTATCGTCAATGGCTGGCAATGACCCGCCCCGCCGACAAATTCAGTCCGGATGGGAATCGCAGACCATTCTGGTTGAGCCGCCCGTTGAAACCTGTCAAAGAGGCGTATAAGTTGCCGAAGTGATTAATATACATTGCGCCATGAAACAAATGATTTCACAGTGCAATAAAAACAACAACAAGGAGAAACAATGAATCTTATTTCAATTATTGGCGCAATTGTCATCTTGGTAACGCTGTTTGACTTTTACCGCGCCCTTGCCTGCCGTTCATGGAGTTCCACTCAGGGAACGATTACCGCAGCAAACGCAAGCATTGTGAGCAACTATCAGCAAACCCGCAAGTTATTCTCAACCAAAAACAGCGTTAATTTTTACTACCAATACGCGGTAAACGGTGAAAATTATCTCGGCTCCCGAATCTTTTTTGGCGACACATTTTTATCATTGTTTAGTTTTGTCGCCGCCAAAGGTTCAGTGGAAAAATACAAGGAAAACCAAACCGTCACCGTATATTACAATCCGGCAAAACCGCAGGATTCCGTGCTTGAGCCCGGCATTAAGTGGCAGGCTGTGGCAGCGTTTCTCCTTGGAGGGGTATTAATTGCAATTGCGCCCATGTTTTAGGGAAACGGCTGCGCGCAAGTCCAATCTGGAAAGAAAAACCAATGGCAGTAAAAAAAGCGACCAAGGCAAAATCAAAACCGCAAGACCCAACCCCAAATGAAGAACCGGTGTGGAGCTATCGCGGGTATCACCTAAAAACCAGCGAGTTCGTCACTGCAATGGTGCATTTCTTCCGCGCGGAAATTCAACGCGCGAACGTCTGGCGGCAAAGGCTTGATACGACGACCAACTGGGCGGTGGTATCCACCGGCGCGGTATTATCCATCGCATTCAGTCAGCCGAATGTGCATCATGCCATTATCATCCTCAACATGCTGCTGGTGCTTTGGTTTCTGTTTATCGAGGCGCGGCGCTATCGCTACTATGAGTTGTGGAGTTACCGCGTGCGCTTAATGGAAACGGACTTTTACGCCGCCATGCTCGTACCGCCGTTTCATCCTTCGCCGGAGTGGGCGGAAAACCTAGCCGAAAATTTGCTCACGCCAAGTTTTCCCATCTCCATGCAGGAGGCGTTTGGCAGGCGTTTGCGCAGAAACTACCTTTCGATTTTTCTGATTTTGGGCGCGGCATGGCTGGCAAAGTTGTGGCTGTTTCCAAGTGCGCCGTTGACCACTCCGGAATTTTTTCAACGGGCGGAAATGGGACACGTCCCCGGCAGAGTCGTCATGCTGATTATGCTTGGCTTGTATCTCTTTCTGTTTTTATTCGCGCTTGCAACAATCAACATGACCCGCGCCACAGGGGAAGTGCTTCCACGCTTTGGGGATGAAACCGCGCCCGCAGCGCAATCGCGCGAAGGCAGGCACACAGGCTTGCGGGCATTGCTCGTCCCGCGCCGCAGACGCCGCCAACTCCTCGCGCTCATCATCACAGATAAAACAACAGAGGTTTCAAACCGCATTCTTTCCGACCTGAAAAGAGGCGTGACCGCGATGGAAGGCAAAGGCATGTACACCGGAAAAAACCGCTCCATTTTGATGTGCGCTTTAACCATTACGGAAGTTCACAATTTGAAATCTGCGGTGGCAAAAGAAGACCCCAAAGCGGTTGTCATCGTCTCGCCCGCGCAGGAAATTCTTGGCGCAGGATTCGCACCTCTGGAAGAGAAATAATTTTCCATACAGAATTTGTGCAAACCTCCCGAAATTTGACGGCAGACCGCAGATTGCAGTCTGCCGTCCGGGGTTAATTTAACGCAAGTTTCCGCCTTCAAAAGAGAAGAAGGATTTTGCCTGTTTTGAACCGCCGATGTGCAGAGGGCGCAGAGTTTTTAATGAATTTCTCCGTGTCCTCCGCGCCTCTGCGGTAAAAAAT
>DAOTZP010000065.1:0-4168 GCA_034434265.1 Anaerolineales bacterium
GGATGGTCAACGAACCTTGTTGGATGAGGACGAATTGGCGGAACTTCACCTTGATGAAAAGACAACAGCGCGGGTGTACGCCGCGCTGCAAAAGTTACAGGGGAAATTCAACCTGAGGTTCAGCTCATCACAAACGGGTTGAAGTTGGTCGCGCGGTCGTAGTAATCCTCCCCTTCGGCTTGCTTCAATCCGCGCACGATGAGGTATGTCAGCGGAGTCATTGCCGCTTCCACAAACACTTTGAAGAGATAGTTGGCAACCGTGAGCGTGAGAAACAAGCTCCACGGAAAAACGCCAAACGCGGATGCGACAACGACAAACATCACCGTATCCGCCAATTGACCGACAAGCGTACTGCCGATGGTTCGCATCCAAAGCCAGCGCCCGTTGGTCAGCACTTTCATTTTGGCAAGCGTGAACGAGTTGGCAAATTCGCCCAGCCAAAAGCCCGCCAGACTTCCCAGCACAATGCCGCCCGTGCTCATGCCGCCGAGAATGGATTGATACGCCGCGTCGCCCGCGTAGCCCTGCCAGGTGGTTTCGCCGGGCAAAATGCTGATGAGCCAAAAGACCAGTGAAGCCAGCGCAAGCGAAAAGAAGCCCATCCAAATCACGCGGCGCGAGCGTTGATAGCCGTACACTTCGGTGAGAATATCGCCAAACACATACCCAATGGGAAAGAGCAGCGTGCCTGCGTCAAACGCCATGGGAATTTGAAAAATGCTGAATCCGAGGTCAATGATTTTTGCGGAGGAAGCCACATTGCTGATGAGCAATACCGCAATAAACAAGCCGAGGATGATGTCGAAGTAACGATAAGTTTTTTGCTGCATATTTTTTCTCTCTTTTTTTATTTTTATTGTTTTCTTGGCGTCACCACCCCGCCGCTTACATCCCAAATCTCTGCCGCATCTACAAACTCCGGCGCAAATAATTTTGTATCGGTGGTTGTGAACATTGCCTGCCCGCTGTTGCTGACGTATCTTAACAAATCGGCGCGGCGGCTGGCGTCCAACTCCGCCATCACTTCATCCAAAAGAATCACGGGATATTCACCCGTGCGTTCCTTCATCCATTCCACTTCCGCAAGTTTCAGCGCCAGCAGCGTGGTGCGAATTTGCCCGCGCGAGCCGTAATCGCCCACATCCGCTTTGTTGATGATGAAACGCATATCATCACGGTGCGGACCAATCGTGGTGACTCCGCGCGCAATTTCTTCGCTGCGGATATTTTTCAAGCGCGACAAAAATCCGCTTTGGATGTCTTTCAACGCCAGCGCGGAACGGTCAACGGGCGTATCGAGTCTCAACGCGAGCTGATTCTCCGGGCGGGGCAGCGGGTCGTAGGCGGGCTGATACGCCAGCCTCAAAATTTCCGCCCCGCGGGTCAATTCATGGTGAATGCGCGAGGCGAAGCGTTCAATCTCCTGCGCGGCTTGAATGCGAAATTGAATAATCTCCGCGCCGAGTTTTGCAATCGTCTCATCCCACACATCCAGTTGATTTTGATTCCCGCCGCGTTCGTTCAGCAGTTTCAGCAACGCATTGCGTTGAGTCAACGCTTGATGATAATCGCCCAACGTCCGCGCATAGGAAGGGACGGTTTGCGCCAGCGCAAGGTTCAGGTAACGCCTGCGTTCTTCGGGCGCGCCCTCAATAATTTGCGACATCTGCGGCGCAAAAATCACCGCGTTGAAATGTCCCATTAAATCGCTGGCGCGCTTTTTCACCCCGTTGTGCAAAATCTCCTTGCGGAGTCTTTGCCCGGTTGCGCCTGTGGGTTCAAGAATCAGCCTCACTTCCAGGCGGTGCTTCGTCTTCCCGCGCTGATAGTCCGCCACAAGGCGGGTCACCGCGAGGGAATTTTTCGCCTCGTGAAAGTTCACAATCTGCCGCTCGGCATGAGTGTGAAATGAAGTGAACGCCGCAAGGAAATATATCGCTTCCAGCACGCTGGTTTTGCCCTGCGCGTTTGCTCCCGCCAACAAAACAACCCCGCCTTTTTGTGGGAACTCCACATCGAGGCGGGTCAGGCTGCGAAAGTTGGTGAGCGAAAGATGTTTAAGGAACATAAAATTACCAATTGCCAATCTCCTGTTGCCTTAATGATAAAGTCATTGATGATTGGCAATTCTCAATCCGGCGGGGTTTCTTCATCCTTGCCGGGTTTCCACACGCGAATGGCTTTATCGGTAAACAGTTCCCCGTTCAGGTGGTCAATTTCATGTTGAAAGATGCGCGCCATCCAGCCATTGACTTTGATTTTGACCGGTTTGCCGCGGCGGTTTAACGCTTTGACGTGAATTTCCTCGTGCCGTTCCACTTCGCCGACCAAGCCGGGGATGGAAAGGCAGCCTTCCACGCCCGTCACTTTCTCTTCGGAGGTTTTCACAATTTCAGGGTTGATGATAACATACAGTTTCTTTTTAATCGGCTTGGGCTGCGCGCCTTCTTCCTGCCGCTCTTCATCCTCTTCGTTTTCGGCGTATTCAATCACCGCCAGCTGCTGCGAAACATTAACTTGCGGCGCGGCAAGCCCCACGCCGGGCGCGTCGCGCATGGTTTCAATCATATCGTCAATCAAGGTTTGCAATTCCTTGTCAAACTTTGTTACGGGTTTTGCCTTGCGCCGCAGCACGGGGTCGGGCAAGGTGATGATTTTCCTTAAAGCCATTTATTTCAATCCTTTACGCTGAATCCATTCCACTATTTGCCGGTTTTCTTTGTTGTTTGCTGTTTTGTTTGGTTTCCATCCTGCGGGCTTGGCTCCGGCTTTGGCACAATCTCTTTTTCAAAACTTTCCTTGTTTTCATGGTATGCCGCAATCCATGTGGCAAAGCGCTCGCGGTCTTCTTTGCCCGCGTTTTCATTTTTCTTGGCAATGCGCATCATGCGTCGGCGGTCAATATCCGCCTGCACGCCCGCCGGGTCCGCCACATCTTGAAAATCAAAATTCGTGCCGCCGACTGTGATTTTCACCGTACCATAGTTAAACAGGTAGGCAATAAAGCCCTCGCGGGTGTAGGCGGTGTTTAAAATGCTGTCCAGCTGTGAGGCGCGCTTTTCTTCCTTGCCAAAGGGTTTGCGGTCAATATCGAAAATCTCCTCCGATGTGACCATGAAAATATCATTCTTCCAGTCAATATATTCCCAAACCGCCCATGCAATAAACGGAGTGGAGAGCATGGGCAGCGCAATCATAATCGTATCAACGCTCCAGCGTCCTTCGGCATTGCGCCCAATGAAGGAAAGCGTTTCGGAATTCCACAAAATAATTGCGCGCCAAATTTGCAGAACAAACATGCCCAGTATGGCAGCCAGCGGTTTCCATGCCTGCTTTAATAGCACAATCCAATGTTTGTGATAAATGATTTTTCCCGCGTCTTCGGCGCGCAGGTTAAACATCTGCTTGAATGCCAGCCACCACAAAGGCTGTTCCGCCGCTTTGGGGTCGGTTGGCACCACCGGCGGAAGGTCGTCCAATTTTTTGCGCTCCACCGGCAGCCCCAGCTTCTCGCGGATGGTATTCTTCATCACATCTTTTTGTGAAATGGTGGTGACGGATTTCGTGCGCTCCCAATATTCCCGAATCATCTCCGCCGCCTGATTGGGATGGTCCACATAATCAAACTCAATGCGCCCGACAAACGTGCGTACAATCACGTTGCCGTAATCGAGCAGTCTTCCCAGCTGGTCTGTTTCCACGCCGACGGAAAGAATTGTGCTCAGCGGCGCTTCCTGCCTGCTGTCGTACAGCCCGATGACCTTTTCCAGCCAGATGACGCGCTGGTTGGTGACGATGTAATAATCATTGCTCCAATCAATCGCATTCCAAATTGCCCAACCCGCGCAAAATATTAAAGCCGTCACGCCCAAAGCGGTTGGCGTGGCTGCGCCTGTCAAAATTCCCCACGAGATGAACACCAAAGGCACAACCAATGAAAGCACGGGCGCCACCAGCGCCTGATACAAGCGAATCTTATGCCGCCGCGCCACAAAGTAAATAATCTCTTTTGGTCCCAGCCACTTAAAGTTGGAAGCGCGCGCCAGCTTGTGACTCTTGATTGCCACAATAAAATTCGGCTTCAAGCTTGGGTATCTGCCGAGCAGCACATCAAAATTTTGACGCGATAAAAACAGCGCCGAGGTATCTTCCGCCGCTTGCAGCG
>DAOTZP010000066.1:0-17053 GCA_034434265.1 Anaerolineales bacterium
ATCTGCGTCAAGCCTTGCGCGGCGGAACTTTGGTGGCGCACGGCGGCGGAAACCAAACCCGCGATTATATTTATGTGGACGACGTGGTCAGCGCAATGGTCGCAGCCGCCACCGCGCCAAACATCAACGGGCTGGTCATCAATGTCGGTTCGGGGGTGGAAACTTCCATCAAAGATTTAATTCGCATGGTGCTGGAAGTGACAAACAGCAACTCCAACGTGGTGTATAACGCGCAAACTTCGGGCGGCGTCTCACGCATGAGAGCGGACCTGACGCTCGCGCAGGAAAAACTGCGCTTCACCCCTTCCATCAAATTGGAAGAAGGCTTGCGGCTGACGCTCAAACGCGACCCGCGATTCAACGCAAAATGATTCTGCCCCGCAGCTTTTATCAACGCCCCACGCTGACCGTTGCCCGCGAACTGCTGGGCGCGAAATTAATTCGGATATTGGGCGGGGTGGAACTGGCAGGCTTCATTACCGAAACCGAAGCCTACATCGGCGAAGAAGACCTTGCCTGTCACGCCAAAGCGGGCAAAACAAAACGCACCGCGCCCATGTATGGCGAAGCAGGTCACGCGTACATTTACTTCACCTACGGAAATCATTGGATGCTGAACGCCGTCACCGAGCGCGAGGGATTCCCCGCCGCGGTATTGATTCGCGCCATCCAGCCGATTCGCGGCGTTGAAATTATCTCCGCCCGCCGCAGCGGACGCGACACCTTCGGACCCGGAAAACTCACTCAGGCATTGGGCATTACCGGCGCGGAAAACACGCTCGACCTGACGCAAAAAAACTCGCGGCTGTGGATTGAGTTCGGGGTGCGCGTCCCAAACTCGCGCGTGACGAAATCCGCGCGGGTGGGTTTAAACAATACGCCGGAGCCGTGGCTATCCAAGCCCTGGCGGTTTTTAGTTCAAAATTGGAGTATCACATAACGGAGGAACAATGGGATTACTGGAAGGCAAAAACGCTTTGATTTTTGGTCTTGCAAATGAACGCTCGATTGCATGGGGCATTACGCAGGCGTTCAAACGCGAAGGCGCAAATTTGGGAATCAGCTACGCGGGTGAAATGCTTGAACGCCGCGTGAAACCGCTTGCCGAGCAGGTAGATTGCAAATGGGTTGAAGAATGTGACGTGACCAAAGACGACCAGATTGCCGCAGCGGCGGAAAAAGCCGCCAGGCATTTTGGAAAGATTGATGTGCTGGTTCATTCCATTGCGTTTGCAGGACGCGATGAATTAAGCAAACCCTATTATCAGACCAGCCGCGAAGGATTCAAAACCGCGATGGACATCAGCGTGTTTTCATTTGTCGCGCTGACCAATGCCTTTCTGCCGATTCTTAACCCCAACGCTTCGGTAATGTGCCTGACGTATTACGGCTCGGTGAAAGTCGCCCCGCATTACAATGTAATGGGGGTGGCAAAAGCCGCGCTGGAATCTTCCACGCGCTATCTGGCGTATGATTTGGGTCCGCAAAAAATCCGCGTGAACGCCATCTCCGCGGGACCCATCCGCACATTGGCGGCGGCGGGCGTGGGCGGCTTCCGCGATATGTACAAGCACTTTGCGGATATGTCACCCATGCGCGAAAATGTGACAATTGAAGATGTGGGCAATGCGGCGGTTTTCCTCGCTTCCGACCTTTCCAAGCGCATCACCGGCGAAGTGCTGTACGTGGACTCGGGCTTCAACATTGTGGGCGTGCAAATGACGGCAAAGGAAGAAAAAGGCGAGTAGGAAGAGATTGGTAATTGGTGATTGGTAATTGGAAACAGGTAACTGGTTACGGGTTGCCTGTTTTTTTATATGTCGAGCTTCTTATACGGTAAAATAATGAGGTGAATATTCAAATCGAACCTCTTTTCGCAGGTATTAGCCAATAATGTTCAAACGAAACACCACCCCCACCGAAACTCCTTCCGCTGTGCAGGCTGTTGAGCGCGTCACTTCCGTGCTGGGACAGGGAATCATCTGGCATGGCTCGCTTAACGGGTCGGGCGGCGTGCGCATTGAAGGCGCATTTGAAGGCGAAATTGCCCTGCGCGGAATGCTGGTCATCGGCGAGACGGGGCGCGTCACCTGCCAAAATGTCCGCGCCAACACGGTCATCGTCGCGGGTGCGGTGAGAGGCAACATCACCACGCAAAAATTGGAAATCCGCGCAACGGGGCGCGTATGGGGAGATGTCGTCACCACCGCATTCGTCACCGAAGAAGGCGGCTTTCTGCGCGGACAAATGCGCATGGAAGATACGGTTGAACTGGACCTTGAACCCGCGCCCGAAACCACTCCCTCCGAAGCCGCGCAAGCCGAAGCAATTGCCTCCGCACCCGAAGCAACAGATACCGCAAAAAAGAAAAAAGAATCTTAACCCAGCCTTTGCTTTGTGCCAGTACACCCTGCGCCCTCACCCCCGCACAGACTTAAACGTCCGTGCTATTTCTACAAAGGCGGGTTAACCCGCTTAAAAAAACGCCATGAAATACCGCGACCTCAACATTCAAACCCAGCGTGAATTTCCCAACAACGCCCGCACTCAGGGATTTGGCTGGCTTGCCCGCGCCGGATACCTCACCCGCGAAAATGAAATCACCGCGCTTGGAAAAAAAGCCATCGAGCAAATTCAAACGCAGCGCGATTTTTCCACACTGCCATTGATTCAAAATGAGCGCGAAGTTTACACGCCGTTTTCAACGGGCAGCGCGCAGGTCATTCACTGCCCATCTTGCCGCTACGCCGAAAAACAGGAACTCGCGCAATTTAAGAAAACCGTTTTTTCAAACGAAGAGCCCTTGCCCGTTGAAAAAATTGTCACGCCCGAATGTCCCACGATTGAAGCGCTTGCAAATTTTCTCAACATCCCCAAAGAAAAAACGGCAAAGGCGCTCATGTTCACCCGCGTTTCAGACGGTCAATTTATTTTTGTCGTCGTGCGCGGAGATATGACTCTAAGCGAAGCAAAACTAAAAAACACAATCGGCGAATTTCGCATGGCAAGCGCGGAAGAAATTTTGCAGGCGGGCGCGGCGGCGGGTTATGCTTCTCCCATCGGGCTGCAAAACGCGCTTATTGTTGTGGATGATTTGATTCCACAATCGCCAAACCTGGCGGCGGGCGCAAACGAGACGGGCTATCATCTCATCAACACCAACTACGGGCGCGATTACCAAGCCGAAATCATCGCGGATTTGACTTTGGCAAACGCGGGCGACTCATGCCCCGCCTGCGGCAGCGCGTTGGAATCCGCCCCCGCGCTTTTGCTTGCCAGCGAAAATCAGATTCAGCCCGAAGCGGTTTTGCTCGCGCTCGCGGAAATTCATCACGACGACAAGGGCCTCACGCTCCCGAAATCCGCCGCGCCGTTTGATGTATATCTCATGCACGTTCCCGGCAAAGAGCTCGATACCCGCGCCAAAGCGGAGGAAATTTACCAAACGCTGCAAGGCGCGAATATCCGCGTCTTGTTCGATGACCGCGATGAACGCGCGGGAGTCAAATTCAACGACGCGGATTTAATCGGCTGCCCGTTGCGCGTGACCGTTGGAGAACGCGGACTGAAAGAAAATAAAGTTGAAGTGAAGCCGCGCGTGGGTGAAAATATAAATGTGGAAATTTCTTCGCTTTTGGGATATTTAATCAACGGCTGATGTATTTTGTGTACGCCCAATACAACAGCGGATTGTAAACTTTATCCATCGCTTGCGCGGCGCGTTTGACTTTGCCGCCAAACCCGCGCTTGAAGCGATACACCCCCCACAGCCCGTCGCGGCGCGCTTCAAACTCCGCTTCCAGTTTTTCCTCGTCTTCATCCGGCACGCCCCACAGGTCATATTCTTCACACCCGCGCGCCTTTGCCCAGCGGATGGCTTCCCATTGCAAAAGATACGCTGGCATTCGGTTGCGCTCCTCGTCATTGGACGCGCCATATACATACCATGCGCGTTTGCCGTTTGCGAACACCATCAACGAAGCAAGCGGTTTGTTTTGATATTCCGCTGCAAGCAAATCACACATGCCTTTGGGATGAAATAAATCATACGCGCGTTGATAATACTCAAAGGAATGCACGCCAAAATTATCGCGCCCGCCGGTAACGGTCATCATTTCGTGGAAGGCTTTCACATCATCCCACACGCGAATTGTGACTCCCTTCTTTTCCGCAAGGCGGATGTTGTAGCGGCATTTTTGCTTCATGCGCGCCAGAATTTTTTCTTCATCGTCCCGAATGTCAATCACGATGGTGCGCGGAGGCTGGATGTTGTGGGGGGAGATTGGTAATTGGTAATTAGTAATTGATAATTCTTCTTGCCAAAAGTCAGGTTCAATTTTGAGGAAGACGGCGCGATTCTTTTTGCAAATGGAATCCACTTCCTTCCAAAACTGGCTACTGGTTACCGACCACTGATTACTGGTTACTGTCCACTGGCTGCTAAACACCGGCTTCGGCATGTAGGCAATCGTCAATCCCAGCGGAAGGCTGCGGAACAAAATTTGCGCGCCAATGTTTTCCGCAATCACGCGAATCGGCTTCCACCCAAACGCGGATTTTAACTCGCCCCACTCCCCCAGTTGAAGCAAATGCGCGTTGGGAAAGTTTGCAAGGAATTGATTCCATTCGGAGAGGGTCACTTCGGGCATGGAGCGTTATCCATCAAGGTCGTTATGCGGCGTGGAGCGAATCGTCGAGCCGGGGATGAGGGAATCAAGATACGCGGCAATCGCTTCGGTCTGCGGGGATTGGCTGAGGCTGGTTAACGTTTCGATGGCTTGATTCAAATTGAGGGAAGCCGTCAGCGCGGTTTCTTTTTCCAGCCGAAAAATATCAGGGTGGGAGGTCTTCGCCAGCGGCGCGTCATCCTCCCATAATTCTTCCACCAGTTTTTCGCCCACGCGAATTCCCGTGAATGTGATTTCAATATCTTTGTGCGGCTCAAGCCCGGAAAGTTTGATGAGGTCTTCGGCAAGGTCAAGGATGCGGACGGGTTTGCCCATGTTTAGCACAAATACTTCGCCGCCGTTGCCCATTGAAGCGGATTGCAGCACAAGATAAACCGCTTCGGGAATGGTCATAAAAAAGCGGTACATATCGGGGTGCGTGATGGTAACGGGTCCGCCGTTGGCGATTTGATTTTTGAAAATGGGAATGATGCTGCCGCGGCTGCCCAGCACGTTTCCAAAGCGGACGACGGTGAAGGCGCGCTGATGCTGCTGCGCGGCGTCCAGCACAATCATTTCCGCGAGACGTTTGGTTGCGCCGTAAATGCTGGAAGGGCGCACGGCTTTATCGGTGGAGATTAGGACAAACCGTTCGGCGTGATGGTCGAGCGCGGCTTGTACCACGTTGCGCGTGCCAAGCACGTTGTTGGTGACGGCTTCCACCGCGTTGGCTTCCATGAGCGGCACATGCTTGTGCGCGGCGGCGTGAAAAATCACCTGCGGTTTTCTTTGGTTGAAGATGAAGTTCAAACGCGGCGCGTTGCGAATATCCGCAATGACGGGGAAAATTTTTAAGGTTGGGTAATTACTTTGTAGTTCCAGCAAAATTTCAAAGATGCTGTTTTCGCCGTGACCGAGCAAAACAAGTTCGGATGGGTTGCGCCGCGCAATTTGACGGCACAACTCGCGCCCAATGGAGCCGCCCGCGCCGGTGACCAGCACGCGCTTGCCTTCGAGCGTTTGCCCGACTTTTTCATCATTTACGCGGACGTGGTCGCGGCGCAATAAATCGGTGATGTCCACTTCGCGCAGGCGGCTGACGCTGACTTTGCCGCCAATCAACTCATACAGTCCGGGCATGGTGCGCGAGGGAATGCCTTTCTCGCGGCAGACTTCGTGAATTTGGCGCACAACGCTTCCGGGCGCGGTGGGAATGGCGATAAGCACTTCATCCACTTGCTGGTTTTCGAGAATGTTCGCCAGTTTGTTTAACTTGCCAATGACCGGCACGCCGTAAATTTCGTGGCGCTGCTTGGCGGGGTCGTCATCAAGAAAGCCGACGGGGATGAGATTGATAAGCGCGGATTTTTGCAGCTCGCGGACAACAAGCGCGCCCGCGTCCCCCGCGCCGATAATCAGCGCCCGTTTTGCTTTTCCTTCGCGGGGAGCGGTGGTCTGCTCGGCAAGAATGCGCAAAGCAAAACGCGACCCGCCAATGAGAACAAGGGAGAGCAGCCAGTCAATGCCCAATGCGGAGCGCGGCATTCCGGGCTGAATCCATCCCGCGCTGATGAGCAGCAGCATCACGCCGGAAGTTAAAACCGAAGCGGCGGTGACGGCAACGGTGATGATTCTTAATTCGTTGGTGCTGGCGTACATCCACAAACGGCGGTATAAGCCAAAATAAAAATAAACGGGGATTTTGATGACAAGCGCAACGGCGCACATCATCAACGCGGCGGGGAAGTAATACGGCAGTTGACTGACATCGAGCCGCAGGGCAAAACTCCCCAGCACCGAAACGATGATGAGAACAAGGTCGCCGATTAATACAAAACGATTGCGGATGAACATTTGGTAAATGGCAAATAGTAAATGGTAATTGGAGATTGGTAATTACCATTTACTATTTACTAATCTCTAATCTCTAATCTCGCATTGCCTCGACTGCTTCTTTTACGCCTTCCGCCAAACTTACTTGCGGTTTGAAGCCAAGCGTTTCCATAATCTTCTTGGGTGTGCCGATGGAGCGGTAAATATCCCCGGCTCGCGGCTCGGCGTGGACATGCTTGGGGGCGTTCGGGAAAATTTGATAAAGGATGTCGAGCAGGTCGAGCAGTCTGGTTTCCACGCCTGTGCAAACGTTGAAGATTTGACCGGGGGCGGCGGGGTGACTGGCGGCAAGCAGGTTGGCTTGCACTACGTCGCGCACGTTGACGAGGTCGCGGGTTTGTCCGCCATCGCCATAAATGGTGACGGGCTTGCCATCCAACATGCGGCGGATGAAGATTGGCACGGCGGCGGCGTACATTGAATCGGGACGCTGGCGCGGACCATATACGTTGAAGTAGCGCAGCGCGACAACCTCCAAGCCGAAAGAGCGCGTGTATAAATCCGCGTACAGTTCATTCACCCGTTTGGAGGTGGCATAAGGCGATAACTGAGTCAGCGGCGTATCTTCAACAAGCGGCATGGCGGTTGAGTCGCCGTACACCGCCGCGCTGGAAGCAATCACCACACGCTGAGCGTTTGCCTTGCGCGCCGCTTCAAACAAAATGGATGTGCCGGTGATGTTTACATCGAAGCATTCCTGCGGCTTTTCCATTGATTCGGGGACGGAAACAAACGCGGCTTCGTGAAAAATCACATCCACGCCGCGCACGGCTTCTTTTACTTTTGTTTCGTCGCGCAAGTCGCCTTCGATGATTCTCACATCCAAGCCTTGCAGGTTTTCACGCCGCCCGGAAGAGAAGTTATCCAAAATACAAACATCCGCGCCTTGCGAAAGCAAAGCGCGTGTAATGTGCGAGCCGATGAAACCAGCGCCGCCGGTGACCAAATATTTCATTATCTTCCCGTCCTTCTTAACACGGTGCCAATGGTGCGCAGAACAATAAGAAAGTCCATGCCCAATGTGCGGTGTTTGATGTAATACAAGTCATATTCAAGTTTCATGGCTGTTTCCGTTGTGGTGGCGACATAGCCATAATTGATTTGCGCCCAGCCGGTGAGACCGGGTTTGACGAGCAGTCTTGCGCGGTAAAAAGGAATCTCGGTTTGATATTTTTCAACCAGTTCGCGGCGTTCCGCGCGCGGACCGACGAGACTCATCTCGCCGCGCAGCACGTTCCAAAACTGGGGCATTTCATCCAGCCGGGTTTTGCGGAGAAAATTGCCAACGCGGGTTACGCGCGGGTCGTTCTCTTCCGCAACGCGGGCTTTGCCATCCTCTTCGGCGTCCTGCCGCATTGTGCGGAATTTATAAATCATAAACGGGCGCGCGCCCATGCCCAGCCGTTCCTGTGTATAGAAAATGGGAAAACCCGTTTCAAGCACAATGGCGGGCGCAATGAACGGGAACAAAATCATGCAAATGAATGTGCCAACCACCCCCCCGGCAATATCCATTAGGCGTTTAAGCAGTTCGTACACGCCGCTGACGCGCACCTGGTCCACAAAGGAGCGAATCACCCAGTCGGATTCAAGATGGTCAATCGGCACACGCTGGGTCATCTCCTCGTACAAAATCGGCATCCGCACCACGTCCACGCCGCGTTCCTGCGCGTCCAAAATCGTTTGAAAGGTTTCGCCTTTTATTTCTCCTGTGATGGCTATCACCACATCCGAGATGTTTTGCTCTTCCACAATATCGAGCAGTTTTGCGCTCGTGCCAATGACGCGAATGTTGTTATAAACGCGCCCCTTTTTTTCCGGGTCGTCGTCAATAAAACCAATTAACTTGAATGGAGGCGGCTGCAATTTGCTGTACGCTTCCGAAAGCGTATGCCCCGCCTTGCCCGCGCCCACAATTAATACGCGCCGCTGCATTCCATAGGCGGTGTAAATGCGAATGTAAATCGCGCGCCAGATTAAAGTCAGGAAGGATGCAATCAACAAAAACGCGCCCACGCCAATGCGCGGCAGCGAGTTTGGGTCGGTGTTGAAGGTAAAAACAAGCGAATAGGCGAGCAGCCCCACCAGCGGAGCAACCGCTATGCCGCGCAGGGTTTTCTTCCAATTTGCTGCGGAGTGCGGGTCGTATGAATCCACCATCAACAGCAGCCACGCCAAAGGCAGCAGGTAATACCACCACGGCGTTTGCAAGTTGATGATGCTTTCCGCAAGGCGCTGCGCGCGCGCTTCGGAAAATCCGCGCTCAATCAGCCTTGCCACCTCGCGCGAGAGCATTAAACTGTACCAGAGATACAGCGAAAGCCCCATTGCCCCGGCGGAGGCAAGCAGGTCGCCGAACAGCAAAATGGCGCGTTGTTCGCTGGGACGTAATCGAATTGCAGGTCGTTGAATATCAGCCATGTGAAGGTTTTATGAACATACTTTTCAGGGCGCTCCACAAAAAGCCCGCGCCCCACGAAAGATGCATGGTAGCGATTGCCAGCGGCAAACCAAGCAGCAGAAAAGCGGTTCGTTTTTTCGCCGCCAGTTTCAGCCCCGCCAAAACCAGCGCGGAAAAATACAGCCCAAGTTCGGCTGCCAGCAGCCAGCGGGCGGGGATGATAAACAAGGATAACACAAGAAAACCAAAAAGGCTGAAAACAAACAAAGGCGGAAGCGCCTGCCGCCAGCGAAGCGTATGCGGGTAGCGCCTTAACATTTGCAGTTTCCAAAACCCGTAACGCCAGTATTGCGCGGAAAGTTTGCCAAAGGTGGAACGCGCAAAATACACCGAGCGGATGGACGGGTCCAGCCAGACTGTTCCGCCCGATTCGCGCACGCGGGTATTAAATTCATAGTCTTCGTTTGCCAGCAGGGTTTCATCAAACATGCCAATTTTATCGAGCAGCGGGCGGCGAAACGAGCCAAATGGAACGGTATCCACCGCGCCTTCTTTTGCATTGAGACGATACATCGCATCCCCCGCCCCAAGCGGATGCGCCGCCGCCGCAGCGATGGATTCCGCAACCCAGCCTTTTGCGCCTGCGCGAATTTCCCACACCCCGCCGACATTTTCTCCCTTGCCTGCCAAATGCGCGGCGACGCATCGTTCAACATATTCGGGAATCGGCATGGAATGAGCGTCCAGCCGCACGATGATTTCGCCCCGCGAGTTTTGAATTGCCTGATTGAGCGCGGCGGGAATCGTCCGGGCGGTATTCTCCACCACGCGGATGGATAAATCGGGATGTTCCGCCTGAAAAGCGGAAATCACCGCGCGCGTGCCGTCTGTGGACATGCCATCCGCAATGACCAGTTCCATCTGCGCGCGCGGATACGTCTGCGCAAGCACGGCATCCAGCAAATGGCGGATGGTGGCTTCTTCGTTATAACAAGGAACAATGATTGAAACAAAAGGCTGCATAGGCTACAAAGCGACAGTCACCTAATCAGGTGACTGTCGCTTGTATTATAAGCGTAATGCGGTATTTATGCCGCGCCGATTCGCGGTTTTCAGCCGGTCACTGCAATGGCTTCGATTTCAACCAGCGCGTTTTTTGGCAAGCCAGCCACCGCCACAGTGCTGCGGGCGGGCGGGTTTTCGTTGAAGAACTCGGCATACACCGAATTCATTTTGGGAAAATCGTTCATATCGCGGAGGAACACCGTAGTTTTGACCACATGCTCAAGGTTTGTGCCTGCCGCCTCCAACACATTGCGAAGGTTGGTCAGCGCCTGACGGGTTTGCTCCTCCACCGTGCCTTCCAAAAATTCATTGGTCACAGGGTCAATGGCGACCTGCCCCGCCGTGTAAACAAACCCGTTCGCTTGAATTGCCTGCGAGTATGGACCAATTGCCTTGGGCGCTTTATCGGTTTGGATGACTTTTTTCTTCATAACAAAACCTCTTTGACTTTTTTAATTTGAAAGCGAAGTATACAACGATTTATCCAATTCCATCAAACAAATCATTCCCGCGTTTGTAATTCGCGCCCACCGGCGGGTACGCGCGCATAAAGTCTTCGCGCTCGCCAAACATGCGCGAGACGAATCCCATCAGCCCGCGACGCATTTGCATTCCGCCTTGCGAAGCGTGCGCCTCGCTGGCTTTTCGCTTTTGCTCCGAAACCGCGCGCGTATCAATGCGGACGTGGACGGGAAAATCCACTTCGGCGAGTTCCTTCAAGTTAATGTCGCCATTGCGCCCCCACTTGAAGGGGTCCTTGCCAAACAGCGGCATCAGACGGGTCATGGCGCGCAAAAACCAGCGCGGAAAGACCTGATAATACAACGCCTTTGGCTGAAACGGCGCGCCCGCTTCGGGGTGAAAATTGGGGTCGGCGGCTTTTTCAAACGCGAGCGTGGTCGCCTTGTGAATGTGAATATGGTCGGGGTGTTTGTAGCCGCCGATTGGGTCAAAGGTAATCACCACGTCCGGCTTTAACTCGCGGATGTATTTCACAACCTTTCCCGCCACCTCATCAATTGGGTGATTGATTTGCGCCTCTGGATGTTTGTTTTCTTCCATGCCGGGCATTCCCGAATCGCGGTAGCCCAAAAAGAAAACGCCTTTCAACTTCAAATGTTTCGCCGCGTTCATTAATTCATTGGTGCGCAGTTCCGCCGTATCTTTGAAGCCTTTCAAATGTTCTTCATCCACCGTGCCTGCTTCGCCGCGCGTCGCACAGACGTAGTATGTATCGTATCCCTTGTTTGCGTAATGCGCCAGCGTGCCGCCCAGCCCAAACGATTCATCATCGGGGTGCGCCAAAACCGCCAGTAAAGTTTTTTTCATATTCACCTCTTGGGAACTTTTTTATTTCATTTGCGTCGCCTATCAAGACGCCAAACCAACGCGCAAGTTTACCTTAACCATGCTATAATCCCAAAATCTAAACAGGAGTAAATGAAATGGTGATGACTTTGTAAATTAACCGCTTTTATGGGTAGCCCCGTTCCATTGCGTTTAACGCCGAGGGTTTGCCCTCGGTTTTTTGTTTTAATTTACGGAGTCATGATGCTTAGTATTCACAACCTCAACAAACAATTCGGCGCGCAGCCGATTCTCAAAAACATCAACTTTAATATCAGCGCGGGCGGGCGCATCGGTCTCATCGGCGCAAATGGTTCGGGCAAAACCACCCTCATGCGGATTCTGGCAGGCGTGGAGTGTGCCGATTCAGGCTTCGTCACCGCGACGGATTCCGCTCTGCGGGTTGGATACCTCGCGCAAGGCATGGAACTTCCGCCCGAAAGCAAAATCCGCGATGCTCTGCAAAACGATTCCGCCAGCCAGCCCGACCCCGCTCTCGAACTGGAATCGCTTGCCATCGCATTATCCCAATCCCCCAACGATACGGCATTGCAAACCCGCTACGACAAAACATTGAGCAGGCTTTCCAACGCGGAGATTTCACCTGAAAAGATTCTCGCGCCGCTTGGATTATCCCACCTGCCGCTGGAAACGTCCATCGCGCATTTAAGCGGCGGACAAAAAACGCGGCTGATGCTTGCCCGCGTGCTGCTCGAACACCCCAACCTTTTACTGCTGGATGAGCCAACCAACCACCTTGACATTGAAATGCTCGAATGGCTGGAAGACTGGCTGAATGCGTTTGAAGGCGCGGCGTTGATTGTCTCGCATGACCGCGTGTTTTTGGATAACACGGTTAACTCAATTTTGGAGTTGAACCCGGCAACGCATGAAATCAAAAAATATGACGGCAATTACAGCGGCTATTTGAAACAAAAAGAAAGAGAGCAAGAAAAGCAGGCGCAGGAATACCACGACCAGATTGACAAGATTCAAAAACTGCATAATGCCGCGCGGCATTTGAGAAGAATATCGCAGTTCAAAGTTGGCGGAAAGGCAGATACCCGCGACAAGTTTGCAAAAGGATTTTTTGGCGACCGCACCAAGCACACCGCCCGCCGCGCCTTGCGCATTGAAGACCGCATTGAAAAAATTTTGGAAGAAGACCGCAAGGAAAAACCGATTCAAGGTTGGAAGTTAAAACTCGACCTCGGCGAACCGGATTATCAGTCGAAAGAGGTTTTGGTAACGGATTCACTCTCAATTGGCTACACGCTGGAAAAACCGCTGCTTGAAAATATCAACTTGTTCATCCGCGCAGGACAACGCATCGTACTCACGGGCGCAAACGGCACGGGCAAAACATCCTTCATTCGCACAATTGCAGGGCAACTCCCCCCGCTGGCTGGCACGTTCCGCCTCGGCGGCGCGACCAAACTTGGCTACATGGCGCAAGAGCAGGAATTGTTAAACCCAAATTTCAACGCTGTGCAAATCATTCAACGCATTTCACAGATGAACGAAACCGGGACGCGCAACTTTTTGCATTACTTCCTTTTCAAAGGAGACGCCGCGCTGCGACCTGCGGGCGAACTTTCCTACGGCGAGCGCGCCCGCCTGCAACTGGCGGCTTTGACGGCGCAAGGCTGCACGTTTTTGATTTTGGACGAGCCCATCAACCATCTTGATATTCCCTCGCGGGAACGGTTTGAAGAAGCGTTGGAAAACTTCAAAGGGACGATTCTCGCCGTGGTGCATGACCGCAGTTTCATCGAACGCTTCGCGTCTGATGTTTGGGTGGCGCGGGGTGGAAAAATTTGGAAATAGAAAATTATTGGAAAGGTTACAATGCGGGGTATCCATGCAGTTTTTTGACAATGAAACGAATGGAGTGAGACAGGTATAATTCGACTATTCATGAAATGTCATTCTTGTAATGACATTTCATAATTTAATCAAGGAATACCCATGAACATCGGCATTTATATTTACCCCGAAGCGGAAGTATTGGATTTTGCAGGACCGTACGAAGTGTTTACCACGGCGGCGCGGGTGTATGCGCGGGCACATCCGCAATCTGACAAACTTTTCAACGTGTTTTTAATTGCGGAGAAAATGGAAACCGTTGCGGCGCGCGCAAACTTTAACATCCAGCCGCATTATACAATTGAAAATCACCCGCGCGTTGACGTGTTGCTCATCCCCGGCGGCGTGCATACATACGAATTGGAAAAACCAAACGTCATTGCATGGATTACAAAAAACTCCCAAACCGCCGGATTAACCGCCTCCGTTTGCACGGGCGCGTTTTTGCTTGCCAAAGCCAATGTGCTGCAAGGCTTATCCTGCACCACGCACTGGGAAGACATAGAAGACTTGCGCGCCATGTTCCCGTCATTGGACATACGAGAAAATACCGCATGGGTGGATAACGGGCGCGTGGTCACATCCGCCGGTATTTCGGCAGGGGTTGAAATGGCTTTGCACCTCATCACCAAACTTGCGGGAAAAGAACTCGCCATAAAAACCGCGCGGCAAATGCAATACACATGGAATAACGAACATTTATCACAGGAGACAAAATGAAATTTGAAACGCTCGCCATTCACGCAGGACAGGAACCCGACCCAAACAACGGCGCGGTGATGACGCCCGTGTATCTCACATCCACATACAAGCAGGATGGCATTGGCAAACCGCGTCAGGGTTATGAATACTCGCGCACGCTCAATCCCACGCGCAAGGCATTGCAGGATTGTCTTGCAGAACTGGAAAACGGAACTTGGGGGTTGGCATTCGCTTCGGGGCTTGCCGCAACCGATACCGTGCTGCGGCTGCTTGCCAGCGGCGACCATGTTGTCGCGGGCAATGATGTGTACGGCGGGACGTTTCGTCTGTTTGATAAAGTGCTTCGCCGCTTCGGGCTGGATTTCACCTTCGCGGATACAACCGACCCGGAAAATTTAATCGAAGCCATCCAGCCTTCCACCAAAATCGTCTGGCTCGAAACGCCCACCAACCCCCTGCTGGCGGTGACGGACATCCGCAAGGTGGCAGAGGCGGTAAAAAGTCACCCCGCCAAGCCGCTTCTCGTGGTGGATAATACGTTTGCCACGCCGTACCTGCAGCGCCCGTTGGAACTCGGCGCGGATTTGGTCGTCCATTCGATGACGAAATATCTCGGCGGACATTCCGATGTGGTTGGCGGCGCAATTGTTGGAAAAGATAAAGCGCTGGGTGAAAAACTTGCCTATCTTCAAAACGCCATCGGCGGCGTCATCGGTCCAATGGATTCGTTTCTTGTGCTGCGTGGAATCAAAACCCTGCCCGTGCGCATGGACCGGCACGCGCAAAACGCGGAAAAAATTGTGGCGTTTTTGGAAAAGCAAAGCAGCGTGAGCAAGTTGATTTACCCGTTCCATGAAAGTCATCCGCAAGTACAGGCTGCCCGCAAGCAGATGAAAAACGGCGGCGGGATGATTTCGTTTGTGATGAAGGGCGGGCGCGATGCGGCTGTTAAAGTTGCCGAAGCGACAAAAATTTTCACACTGGCGGAATCGCTCGGCGGCGTGGAGTCGCTTATCGAAGTCCCCGCCGCAATGACTCATCTTTCCACGCAAGGCTCGCCGCTGGAAGTGGATGCGGGTTTGGTTCGGCTTTCGGTTGGAATTGAAAACGCGGATGATTTGATTGCGGATTTGGAACAGGCATTGAAGTAAATCAGCCCCGCCGCACTGCGAGCATGGTTAAATCATCCCCCAGCGGAATTGACTCGATAAACTCGTTCAAACACTTTTCCACATGCACAAGCGCTTCGTCGGCGGTGGAGGCGCGGGAAGATTTCAGCGCGGCGGACAAACGCTCATCGCCGAATAACTCGCCCAGCGGAGAGAAGGCTTCGGTCAAGCCATCGGTGTAAAGCAGCAGCGTATCGCCCGGGTTTAGGAAAATGGTATTCTGGCGCATGTTGGGCTGCTCCATTACGCCGAGCGCAACGGCGGTGCGGGTAAGTTTTTCCACTTCGTTGTTTGCCTTCAACCAAAACGGCGGGTTATGTCCCGCGTTGACGTACACAAACTCGCCGCTTTGCGTATCCAGCACGCCATAGACTGCTGTCACGAACATCCCTTGCTGGGTGTCCGGCAGCAGTTGGTCGTTAACGCGGCGCATCACTTCGACTGGGGAGTTTTGTTCAAACACGGCGGCGCGAACCAGCGTGCGGGTGAGCGCCATGAACAACGCGGCGGGCATGCCCTTGTCTGAAACATCGGCAATAAAAATGCCGAACTTTCCATCGGGCAATTCGATGACGTCATAAAAATCACCGCCCACCTGACGCGCGGTAATCCAGCGGGCTGCCAGCTGCCACGAAGAATGGACGGGCAAAGATTGGGGAATAAATGTTTGTTGAATTTGGCGGGCGAGCGAGACTTCTGTTTCAAGCCTTTCGCGTACAACCATTTCCTGCTGCAATAAGTCATTTTGCATGGCAAGCGCGGCTTGCTGGGCAATGCCGTTGATAATTTCAATGCGGCGCGCGCGGAATCTGCGCCCGTTTTCGGCTTCCTCAATTAACATCACGCCGTACATATCGTTTTTGATGGAAAGCGGAACGGCAATCAGCAAACGCTCGGCGGCAAGCAATTCGGTTTGATGCTCAAGGTCGGGTTCAATATCCAGCCACGCGGCGGGATTCGTCTCGCGCGGAATGGCGTGGATGATGGTTCGGTTTTCCTCGCGGACTGTATCCAACAGCGGAAACCATCCCGCTTTAAATTCTTTTTCGGTCATCGCGGCTTCTTCCTCTTCATTGAAGCCGTAGTCCTGCGAAGCGAAGAAAGTCTTGTTTTCGGCATCCCAGCGGTACAGGACGACATGCTGCACGCCGACAAGGATGGGCATGATGCGGATGATGGAGCTGAGGATTTCATCAAGGTCGCTCAGGCTGACCACCGCCTGCGCCACTTGCAGCAAGGCAGCCGATGCGTACGCCTGTTCCTGCGCGGCGTCGTACAAACGCGCGTTTTCAATTGCAACCGAAGCATAACTGGCAAACGTGGCGGTGATGGTTTGCGCTTCGTGACCATAGCGCCCGGCGGTGCGATGCGAGAGAGTCAGCACACCCAGCGGACGGTCGCCAATGCGCAGCGGCGCGGCAATGGAGGAATAACTTTGGTCAAAGCCCGCGGCAAGCCCGGAGGGCCAGAGCGGCTCGTCGGGGCGGCGGATGATTGGCACATCCGAAATTAATGCCTCTGCCATGGCGTAAATGGATTCAGGGCTGGTGATGCAAACGCTTTCCAGCACGGCGGCTTCCGTGCCATGCACGGCGGAAAGGCACAGGTCGCCGTCTTCCAAAAGCCAGACGGCGGAAACGTCAATCGGCAAATGGCGGTCCAGTTCGGTGAGAATCGTTTCCAGCACTTCATCCACACCGGCATTGCTGGAAATCAAGCCCGCCACTTCGCGCATACTATCCGCCACGCGGCGACGCCATTGCTCCGAGCGGTACAAATCCGCGTTGCGGATGGCGGCTGCCATTGTATCCGCCACCAATTCAAATGTCATTTTGTCGTCTTCGGTAAAGGCGTTGAGCTTGTCCGATTGAATATCGAGCAAGCCAAGCGCTTCGCCGTCAAACATTAAAGGCACGCATAATTCCGAGCGCGTATTTTTGGGC